>NZ_SMLD01000213.1:0-14540 GCF_004352805.1 Nonomuraea mesophila | reverse complement strand
ACGTTGCCGCTGCTCGCACCGCTGCTGCTGCTCCTGCTCCTGCTCGCCGCCGGATGCGGCGCACAGCCGGTCACCACCCCACCGGCCACCTCACCCGTGACCACCCCTCCCAGCACGTCCAGCGAGCCGCCGCCTCCTGGCGAGCGACGGGCCCGCGCGACCGTACGGGTGCCGTACGCGGTCTCCGGCAGGTACGCCGTCGTGCGTGGCGGCGCACCCCCGGGGCCGGGACCGGGCCCGGTCGTGCGATACCTGGTCGAGGTGGAGCGCGGCCTGCCGTTCGACCCTCGTACGTTCGCCTCCGACGTGCACCGCACGCTCAACGACGAGCGGGGCTGGGGGCGTTTCCGGCGGGTCGATCACCCGCCGGTGCGGGTGCGGGTCGCCCTGTCCAGCCCTCGCCTCACCCGCCGCCAGTGCCTGCCGCTGCGCACCGGAGGCAAGCTGTCCTGCTGGAACGGCACCCGCTCGGTCATCAACGCCCTGCGCTGGGCGAAGGGCGTCCCCCAGTACGACGGCCGGCTGACCGACTACCGGCACTACCTGATCAGCCATGAGGTCGGCCACGCCCTAGGGCACGGCCACCGCTCCTGCCCGGGGCCCGGCCGCCTGGCTCCTGTGATGGCCCAGCAGTCCAAGTCGCTGGGGGGCTGCCGGCCCAATCCGTGGCCGTTTCCGGGTCGCAAATTTCGCGAAAGAGATCAGACTAAAGATCGGAGACGCTGAGGGAAGGAAACGGATGATCAAAATCGGCGCCGGCCGGGTACGCGGGTCCGAGCGGGACGGCATCTCGGTCTTCAAGGGCATACCGTTCGCGAAGACCCCGTTCGGGCCGCTGCGCTTCGCCGCGCCCGTGCCGCCCGAACCGTGGGACGGCGTGCTGGACGCCGTACGGTTCGGCCCGCGGCCGCCGCAGCCGCCGATGATGCCCGGCCTGCCCGCGTGGAGTCCGGACGAAGGGCTCGACTGCCTCACCGTGAACGTCTGGACGCCCGACCCCGGCGGCTCAGGGCTGCCCGTGATGGTGTGGATCTACGGGGGCGCGTACCGCTCCGGCTGCGCCGACCTGCCCGTCTACGACGGCGCGACGCTCGCGGGCCACGGCGCGGTCGTGGTCACGTTCAACCACCGGGTCGGCATGGAGGGGTACGGTCACGTTCCCGGCGCTCCGGACAACCGTGGCCTGCTGGACTCGGTGGCCGCGCTGCGCTGGGTGCAGGACAACATCGCGGCGTTCGGCGGCGACCCGGGCAACGTCACGGTGTTCGGCGAGTCGGCGGGCGCGGGCGCCGTCGCGTGCCTGATGGCGATGCCGATGGCGGACGGCCTGTTCCGGCGGGCCATCGCGCAGAGCGTACCGGGCATGTTCTTCACGCCGGCTCACGCCGCCCGCGTCACCGAGTCGATCGTGCGCAGGACGGGGGGCGCTTCCCCGTACGACACCCCCGCGGAGGTGCTCGTGGCGGCGGCGGAGGCGGTCGCCACCGAAGAGATTCCCGGCAAACCACGCGAATGGGGATCGATCGCGTTCGCCCCGATCGCGTTCGCACCCGTGGTGGACGGCGAGGTGCTGCCCGACACACCGTGGAACGCCCTGGCCGCCGGCGCGAGCCGCGACGTCGAGCTGATCGCGGGCTACAACCGGGACGAGTACCGGATGTTCCACGTCATGGGCGGCGGGCGCTTCGACGACGTCGGGCGGGCCATGCGCATCCTGGCGCCCGCCGGGGCCGAGCGCGCCTACCGCGAGGCGTATCCGCAGGCCTCCGACGAGGACCTGTACGTGATGCTGTTGTCGGACTGGATGTTCCGGATGCCGAGCTCCCAGCTGGCCGACGCCCACACGGGCACGTCCTTCGTCTACGAACTGACCTGGGCGCCCACGCCGGTGTTCCGCGCCTGCCACGGCCTGGACGTGCCGCTCACCTTCGGCGCGCTCGACGACGAGCTGGCGCAGATGCTGGCCGGCGAGTCCCCCGACCTGCCGAAGCTGTCCGACCAGTTCCGCACGGCCTGGACGGCCTTCGCCGCCACCGGGGAGCCGGGCTGGCCGCGCTACGACACGGCGAGCGCCACCACGCACCTCTTCGACGTCGAACCCTCCGACGTGAACGATCCGGAGGCGCCCTCGCGGGCCGTCTGGTCGGCGACGGGATTCTCCCCGATCGGCTGATCCTCCGCCCCCGACCTGTCGGCGTGGATGGCGGTGGATGGCGGTGGATCGCACCGCGGGGACTATCGCGATATATCGTAGGTTGGGGAACACCGGGGACTCCCGCCGGGTTGAGCGGGACGGACTGATTTTTCCAGGGGAGTGTGCGATGGCACGAAAGCGGACGGCACGGCGCGTCCTCGCGGGTGGCGCGGTCCTCGCCGCGGCCGGCTGGGCACTGCGCGACCTGCCCGCCGAGCTGGGCGTACGGCCACTGACGTCGGGGCCCGACCGGGAGGCGAGGATACGACGTTCGCCGCAGTTCAGGGACGGCGCGTTCGTCAATCCGGCACCCGAGACGTCGCTGGCCAGGCCGCCCGCGAGCCTGCTCGGCGACCTGGCCAAGGACAGGGAGCAGCGCCGCCCCGGCGGCATCGTCCCGCTGCGCGTCCCGCCGTCCGGCCCGCCGCCCGAGGACGGCGTGCGGGCCGTCTGGTACGGCCACGCCTCCACGCTGGTCGAGATCGAGGGCAGGCGGGTGTTGTTCGACCCGGTGTGGAGCAGGCGGGTCTCCCCCACGCGCCTCGTCGGCCCGAAGCGGCACCATCCGGTGCCCGTGGAGTTGGGCGAGCTGCCGCAGGTCGACGCGATCGCCATCTCCCACGACCACTACGACCACCTCGACCTGACCACGGTGCGCGCGCTGACGCGGATGCAGAAGGCGCCGTTCCTGGTGCCGCTGGGCATCGGCGCGCACCTGGAGCGGTGGGGCGTGCCCGCGTTCCGGATCATCGAGCTCGACTGGGACGAGGAGGCCGAGGTGGCGGGGCTGCGTTTCGTCGCCACGGCGGCCCGCCACTTCTCGGGCCGCACCTTCACCCGCAACGACACGCTCTGGGGCTCCTGGGTGGTCGCCGGGGCGGCCAGACGGGTGTTCTACGCCGGCGACTCCGGCTATTTCGAAGGGTACCGGGGCATCGGGTCGGCGCACGGGCCGTTCGACCTGACGCTGATGCCGATCGGCGCCTACAGCCCGGCCTGGCCGGACATCCACATGACGCCGGAGGAAGCCGTCAACGCCCACCTCGACCTGGGCGGCGGGCTGCTGCTCCCGGTGCACTGGGCGACGTTCACGCTGGCCCTGCACCCGTGGGCGGAGCCGGTGGAGCGGTTGTGGCGCGAGGCCAAGGCCCGTGACGTCGAGATCGTCGTGCCGCGGCCGGGTGAGGCCGTGGACACCACGGCCGCCCCGGTGGTGGACGGCTGGTGGGAGACCCTGGCCTGACCGCCCGGCGCGGGACGTACAGTCGGAGCGTGAGCAACCTGGAGCGGGAACCGCGGGAGATCCGCTGCGGCGCCGGCAGGACGGCGAGCACAAATCCGGACGGTCCAGGCCCGGACGGTGCGGGCTCGGACACAGGCCCGGGCGAGGTGCTGGCGGGGCGCGAGGTCCCGCTCGGCGGCCCGCGCGCGATGACGGTGAGCAGGACCCTGCCCGGCCGGCAGCGGCGGATGATCGGCGCGTGGTGCTTCGTGGACGCCTACGGGCCGCAGCGGGCCGAGATGCGGGTGCCGCCCCACCCGCACACCGGCCTGCAGACCGTGAGCTGGCTGGTCGCGGGCGAGGTGCTGCACCGCGACAGCCTCGGCACCCTGCAGCACGTACGCCCAGGGCAGCTGAACCTGATGACGGCCGGCCGCGGGATCTCGCACTCGGAGGAGTCGCCGCTCGCCCCGCTGCACGGGGTGCAGCTGTGGGTGGCGCTGCCCGGCGGGCACCGCCACACCGGGCCCGCCTTCGAGCATCATCCCGTCATGCCCGTGCTGCGCGGCCCCGGCTTCGAGGCCGGCGTGATCATGGGGACCCTCGGCGGCGTGCGCTCCCCCGCCACCGCGTTCACTCCGCTCGTGGGCGCCGAGATCACCGTGGACGGCACCGGTGAGGTGCCGCTCGACGCGGGGTTCGAGCACGGGCTGCTGCTGCTCGACGGCGCCGTCGAGCACCTGGAGCGGGGGCCGCTGCGCTACCTCCCTCCGGGACGCTCCCGGGTCCGGCTGTCGGGGCGGGGCCGGGTGCTGCTGATCGGCGGCGAGCCGTTCGGCGAGGAGATCGTCATGTGGTGGAACTTCGTCGGCCGTTCCCACGACGAGATCGCCGCGTACCGGAAGGAGTGGATGGAGGGCGAGGGGTTCGGCGTCGTCGAGGGGTTCGACGGGGCTCCGCTCCCCGCGCCCGTCCTGCCCGCCACCCGGCTCAAGCCGCGCGGGCGGGCCCGCTAGGGATCGTCCGGGGTCAGGTCAGCCGCTGCGCCTTGCTCAGCAGCCGCTGCGCCACGACCACCAGTGCCAGGAACAATCCGCTCACCACCTGCTGGAACGCGGACGTCAGGTTGCCCACCTGGTTGATCAGGCTCTGGATGACGCCGAGCAGCAGCACCCCGGCCACCGTTCCCGTGATCCCGCCGGCTCCCCCGGTCAGCAGGGTCCCGCCGATGACCACGGCGGCGATCACGTCCAGTTCCATCCCGATTCCGAGGATCGTCACCCCGGAGGACAGGCGGGCCGCGTTGAGCGCGCCGGCCAGCCCCGCGAGCAGCCCCGACATCAGGTAGACGTACACCTTCGTGCGCACCACCGGCACGCCCATGAGCGCCGCCGCCTGCTCGTTGCCGCCGATGGCGTAGACGTTCTGGCCGAAGCCCGTACGCTGCAGCAGCACCATGGCGGCCAGCGACAGGGCGATCGTGATCCAGACCGGGTACGTCAGGCCGAGCACATCCCCCTGACCCAGCGCCGCGAAGGCCCGGTCCTCGACCAGGTACGTCGTGGCGCCCTCGTCGGAGATCGCGAGCATGAGGCCGCGCACGCCCAGCAGCCCGGCCAGGGTGACGATGAACGGCGCCATGCCCGTACGCGCGATGACCAGGCCCTGCAGCAGGCCCGCCAGCCCGCACACCGCCAGCGGCAGCAGCAGCGCCACGACGAGCCCGTACTGCGAGCCGTACGCCGCCAGCACGCCTCCGAGCACGAACAGCGACCCCACCGACAGGTCTATGCCGCCGCTGATGATGACGAACGTCATGCCGATCGCGATGATCGCCAGGAAGGACGACGACACGACCACGCTGGCGGCGTTCCCCGTCGTGGCGAAGGAGTCGAACGCCAGGCTGCCCACGATCACCAGCACGCCCAGCACCATGACCGCGCCGTGCTGCTGCAGCACCCGGCTCACCTGTTCACGGTTCATCGGGTGGCACGCTCCCTGGTGGCGTAGACGGCGGCCAGGATGATGACCGCCTGGACCATCTGGGTCCACGACTGCGGCAGGTTGTGTTTGATCAGCGTGGCGGCCAGCAGCTGCATGAGCAGCGCGCCCATGACGGTGCTGAGCACCCTGATCCGGCCGCCGGTCAGAGGCGTGCCGCCGACGACGACGGCGGTGATCGCCGACAGCTCGATGAACAGGCCGAGCGACGTCGGGTCGCTCGCCTGCAGGCGGGCGGTGGCGAGCACCCCGGCCAGCGCCGCGAGCAGGCCGGAGATCACGTAGACGATCAGCAGGACACGTTTGACGGGCAGCCCGGACAGCTCGCTGGCCGACCGGTTGCCGCCGATCGCCACCACCTGCCGGCCGAACGTGGTCCGCCGCACCACGAACATCACGACGAGCGTGAGCGCCGCCGCGATGAGCACGATGACGGGGATCCCGGCGACCGAGCTGCTGCCCAGCGCGATCAGGTCGGGGTTGCGGAACTCGACCAGCTGCGGCACGAGCACGTTGGCCAGCCCTCGTACGCCGACCAGCAGGGCCAAGGTGGCGACGATCGGCTGCACGTTGACGTAGGCGACCAGCGCCCCTCCCACGGCGCCCACGACGGCCCCGCCGAGCACGGCCACGATCAGCGCGGGCAGCCAGCCGTACCCTAGGTAGAGCACGACCAGCGCGGCGGCCAGCGACATCGCCGAGCCGACCGACAGGTCGATGCCCTGGGTGCCGATGACCAGGGCCATGCCCAGGGA
This sequence comes from Nonomuraea mesophila, assembly GCF_004352805.1. Taxonomy (NCBI): domain Bacteria; kingdom Bacillati; phylum Actinomycetota; class Actinomycetes; order Streptosporangiales; family Streptosporangiaceae; genus Nonomuraea; species Nonomuraea mesophila. The sequence continues at coordinate 8,368 of NZ_SMLD01000213.1, read as the reverse complement.
GACGATCACGATGGGGGTGACCTGGACGAGCTGGGTGCGGAAGTTCGAGGCGTCCAGGAAGTGCGGCGTGAACAGCACGTTGAACAGCAGCAGCGCCAGCACGGCGGCGTACACACCGTAGTCCTGCACCCAGCCGAACACGCGCGGCTTCAGCACGGCGACGCGGCCGGCGCCCTGGGTGGTGAGCTCAGCCATCGGCCTGCTCCGCGATCGTCGCCATGATCCTCTCCTCGGTGACGTCGCCGCCCGACAACTCCCCCGCGACCGCGCCGTCACGCAGCACGAGGATCCGGTCGGCGCCCTCGACCAGCTCCTCCAGGTCGGAGGAGATCAGCAGCACGCCCAGGCCCTCCCCCGCCAGCTCGTCGATCAGCGCCTGCACCTCGGCCTTGGCTCCGACGTCGATGCCCCGGGTGGGCTCGTCGAGCAGCAGCACCTTCGGCCGTACGGCGAGCCAGCGGGCGAGCAGCACCTTCTGCTGGTTGCCGCCGGACAGCTCGGAGACGAGCTGGTGCGGCGAGGCGGCCTTGATCCTCAGCCTCCGCATGAAGATCTCGACCACGCGGTCGATCTTGGCGTCGGACACCACGCCGCCCCGGCCGAGCGAGGGCAGCGCGGCGAGCGCGATGTTCTCGCGGACGGACAGGGTCGGGATGATGCCCTCCGCCTTACGGTCCTCGGGCAGCAGGCTGACGCCCGCGCGGATGGCCGCCGTGGTGGAGCCGGCGCGCACAGGCGCCCCGGCCACGAGCACCTGCCCGCCGTCCAGCGGGAGCGCGCCGACGATGGCCTTGGCGGTCTCGGTACGGCCGGCGCCGAGCAGCCCTCCTAGCCCGACCACCTCGCCGGGCCTGACGGACACGTCCACGCCGTCGAGGACGTGCCGCCGGGTCAGGCCGCGCGCCTCGACGACCGGGGAACGCCGGCCCTGCCCACTGCCCGCGCCCGTACCCGCGCCCGTGCCCGTGCCCGCGCCCGTGCCCGTGCCCGTGCCCGTGCCCGTGCGGTCACGGGAGAAGCGGGTCATGCCCTGGGAGCGGACCTCGTTCAGGTCGCGGCCGAGCATCAGCGAGATGAGCCGCAGGCGTTCCACATCGGCCAGCGCCCCGGTGTGGGCGACCCGGCCGTCACGCAGCACGGTCACCTGGTCGCACACCTGGTAGAGCTCGTCGAGGCGATGGCTGACGTACATGACCGCGATGCCCTGGTCGCGCAGTCGCCTGATCACCCCGAACAACGTCTCGACCTCGCGCGGCTCCAGCGACGAGGTGGGCTCGTCCATGATGACGACCCGGGCGTCGATGGAGACGGCCCTGGCCAGCGCGACCATCTGCTGGGCGCCGACGCCGAGCGAGCGCAGCGGCCGCCTGACGTCGGTGTCGACGCCGTAGCCGGCGAGGACCCGTTCCGCCTCGCCGTTCATGGCGGCCGCGTCGATCACGCCGAAGCGGCCGCGCGGCTCGCGGCCGAGCAGCAGGTTGCGGGCCACGCTCATCATCGGGACGAGGTTGACCTCCTGGTAGATGGTGGAGATGCCGGCGCGCTGCGCGTCCATGGGGCTGCCGAAGGCGGCGGGTTCGCCCTGGTGGCGCAGCTCGCCGCCGTCCGGCTGGTACACGCCGGTGAAGACTTTGATCAGCGTGGACTTCCCGGCGCCGTTCTCCCCGACGAGGGCGTGCACCTCACCCGGGCGGAGGGCGAGGGACACGCCGTCGAGGGCGAGCACACCGGGGAAGCGCTTGCTGACCCCCCTGGCCTCGAGAACCGGTTCCAAGTCAGTACGCCTCACCGAGGGAGTCCTTGGCGTTGGTCGTGTCGTAGTCCCGGTCGGAGATGATCACCTTGTCGGGGATGGGCTCTCCGTCGAGGAACTTCTGGGCGGTCTCGAAGGCCAGCGGGCCGAAGCGCGGGTTCGACTCGATGACCGCGTGCAGCCAGCCGTCGGCGATGGCCTGGACGGCGCTGCGGGTGCCGTCCACCGACACGATCTTGATGTCGCCGGCCTCCTTGCCCGCGCCCTTCAGCGCGGTGACCGCGCCGAGCGCCATCTCGTCGTTCTCCGCGTAGATGCCGTTGATGTCGGGGTTGGACTGGATGAGCTGCTCGGTGACCTGCTGGCCCTTCTCGCGGGCGAACTCGCCGGTCTGCTCGAACGAGATCGTGATGTCCGGCGCCTTCTCCTTGACGCGGTCCTTGAAGCCGTTCGTACGCTCGGTGGTGACGTTGTTCCCGGGGGCGCCGAGGAGGATGGCGACCTTGCCCTTGCCGCCGAGCGCGTCGATCATGCGGTCGGCGGCGCGCTTGCCCTGCTCGTAGAAGTCCGAGCCGATGAACGTCAGGTAGTCGCTGCACGGCTTGGCGTTGATCTTCCGGTCGACCGTGATGATCGGGATCTTCTTGGCGGCGGCCTGCTGGAGCACGGGCTCCCAGCCGTCGGAGTTGAGCGGGGCGATCACCAGGAGCTGCACGCCCTGGGCGATGAGCTGCTGCACGTCGGTGATCTGCTTGGAGAACTGCGACTGGGCGTTGGTGACCTTGAGGTCCTTGATGCCGAGCTTGTCCGCCTCGTCCCTGATCGACTTGGTCTCGGCGATCCGGAACGGGTTGGCCTCCTTCTCGGACTGCGAGAAGCCGACCGTGGCCGTCTTGAGGTCGAACTTCTCGCCGCCGAACTGGTCGAGCGTGCAGGTGGGGCCGGCCGTGCCCGAGGGCGTCTGGACGACCTGCTGCCCCGCGGTGCTGGTGGCGGCGGGCGCGCTCTGGGGCTCTTCCGACTTGGCGCAGGCCGACGCGGTGAGGAGCACGGCCAGCGCCAGCGCGGCTGTCCGGATATGGGGGGTCATGGCGTTCCTTTCCTATCAGGAGCCGCGCCCGGGCCACGAGGGCCCGGGCGCGGGCCGGAGCTCAGGCGCAGGACGGGTCGACCTCGCCCGTCAGCGCCTTGTGCGCGTCGTGGACGCGCTTCACGTCGGGCTTGGTGACCGCACGGTCGTACGTCATCAGGCCGTTGATCTCGGTCTCCACGTCGGTGGTCTGGGTGTAGATCGCGCCGCTGAGCTGCTCACAGGCGTGCAGCCGCCGCAGTTCCCCGACCATGCCGACGTAGCGGTCGGTGAGCGCCTCGGGGTCGGGCTCGACCGCGTAGCCCCAGCCGCCGCCGGACCAGGTGTGGCCGACCAGCGGCAGGGCCAGGCCGCCGTACTCGCCGATCACGTTGGCCCTGGTGCCCTCCGGTTTGCCGGGGTTGCCGGGACCGGGGTAGATGTGGAAGTCCTTGACGTCGCCGTTGCCGCCGTCCACGGCGCCGCAGCAGTTGACTCCGCTCATGTTGTTCACCAGGCGCGAGGGGTCCCACTTCTTGACCAGGTCGGCGATGCGCGCCTGGTCGTACTGGCCCCAGCCCTCGTTGAAGGGCACCCACATCACGATGGACGGGCTGCTGCGGTGCTGGTCGACCAGCTCGCGCAGCTCGGCCTCGAACTGGGGCCTGTCGTCGGCGCGTACGGTCGACGGCATGTCCTGCCAGACCAGCAGGCCCAGCTTGTCGGCGTGGTGGTACCAGCGGTCGGGCTCGACCTTGACGTGCTTGCGCACCGCGTTGAAGCCGAGCGCCTTGGTCTGCTCCAGGTCGTGGCGCAGGGCCTCGTCGGTCGGGGCGGTGTAGATGCCGTCGGGCCAGAAGCCCTGGTCGAGCGGGCCGATCTGGAAGACCGGCCTGCCGTTGAGGATCATCCGGTTGCCGGACACCTCGATGGAGCGCATGCCGAAGTACGACTCGGCCCTGTCGCGCTTGAGCCTGACCTCCAGGTCGTACAGGTGGGGGTCGTCGGGGGACCACAGTTTCGGCTTGCGCACCGGGATCCTGAGCTCCTTGCCGGTCCTGCCGGTGGCCCTGCCGACAACGCGCCTGCCGTCCCTGGCCGTCACGACGACGGTGCCGGGCGAACCGTGCACGGTGACCTTCACCGCCTCGCCCGGCACGTCGGGCACGGCGTCGACGCGCTCGATGTGGTCCTTGGCGACCGGTTCGAGCCAGACGGACTGCCAGATGCCGGACACGGCGGTGTACCAGATGCCGCCCGGGTCGAGCCGCTGCTTGCCGAGGGCCTGGCTGCCGGCGTCGGTCGGGTCGTACACGCCGACGACGAGCTCCTGGCGGCCGTGGCGCTTGAGCGCGTCGGTGACGTCCACGCTGATCCGGTCGTAGCCGCCCTTGTGGGTGGTGACCCGCTTGCCGTTGACGTAGACGGCGGCCTGCCAGTCCACCGCGTCGAGGTGCAGCAGGACACGGTCGCCGCGCCAGCCGCGCGGCACCTCGAACGTCCTGCGGTACCACATGCGCTCCTCGTGCCGGCCGATGCCGGACAGCTGGGACTCGACGGGGTACGGCACGACGATGCGCTCGGGCAGGTCACGGCCGGCGGGCGCGGCCTCGCCCTCCTTGGCCGGGGCGAACTGCCACGTGCCGTTGAGGCTCTGCCAGCGGTCCCTGACGAGCTGCGGCCTGGGGTACTCGGGCAGCGGGTTCGCCGGGTCGACGTCGTCGGCCCACTGGCTGCGCAGGATGTAGGTGGAGGTGTTGTGCACGTAGCCGTAGGTGTACGCGGCCAGCTCGGTGCCGTCGGCGTACGTGATGCCGCCGGTGCCGTCGTACCCGGTGCGTACGGTGTTGCCCGCCTTCGCCGGGATCGGGTGCTTCAGCGTGAGCTCGACGGTCTCGGGGGTCTTCAGGGTCGCCGTGGTCACGGGCCAGGCCGTGCCGCCGACGGTGACGGCGAGCTTGCCCGCGGCGTCCGGGGGCAGTTCGGCCAGCGCCTTGGGGAAGGTGAGCGTGGCGACGTCGCCGGCCTCGCCGAGCCGGGCGTCGGCGGGGCCTCCGGGGTCGAAGTCCTCGGGCAGCGTGAACGCCTGCGCGGGCACGACGGCCTTCGGCTGGCTTGGGCTCTGCCAGCGCAGGCGCAGGTGGGCGCCGCCGTAGTGCTCGAAGTACTCGACCTTGATGTCGTACTTCCTGCCGGCCTCCAGCGCGATCGGTGTGCCGGTCTGCTCGGTGTCCCAGTCGTCCACCCAGTGGTCGATGATCGGCTCGCCGTCGATCCAGAGGCGGAAGCCGTTGTCGCCGATCATGGAGAAGGTGTAGGTCTCGGAGTGCTCGGGCTCGATCTGCCCGGTCCACCGGACGGTGACGTCGTCCTCCCTGCCGGTCAGCATGGTGAACACGGGGTTCAGGTCGGCCAGCTCCAGGTTGGGGTCGACGACGCTCGCCTTGAGCTCGGCGAAGTCGAACGCGCCCGCCTCCGAGGCGAGGTAGTAGTCGCCGCGCAGGCCGTGCCGCTCGGTCGCGGCGGGGACAGAGGCCGAGGCGGGCGGCGGCACCTGCCATAAGACGGACATCAGAACGGCGAGCAACAGCACGAGGGGCTTACGCAACGGGGGGTCCTTTCGATGCGCTGATCACGTTCGGACAGCTTTTGACCCTGACATGCTCCAAAGTAAGCACTGCCGGACCGAGCCGGTCAAGATTTCCGATCAGATTCGTTCGCGTTCGGTCAAAGGTGAACGCATGTTGGCGCGTCGAATATGATCGGGACGTGAGCGACACGCAGAGCGACGGCCGCAGGCCCGTGTTCGCCGCTGAACGCAGGCAGCGCATCCTCGAGCTGGTGCGCGCCAACGGCGCGGTGTCGCTGCGCGAGCTCGCCCAGGCCGTGCACTCCTCCGAGGTCACCGTCCGGCGCGACCTGCGCGCGCTGGAGTCGGAGGGCCTGCTCAACCGCCACCACGGCGGCGCCACCCTGCCGGGAGAGCTGTCGCGCGAGGCCGGCTACGCCCACAAGGTCTCGCTGGAGTCCGCCGAGAAGGCCGCCATCGCCGAGCTGGCCGCCGCGCTCGTGGAGGACGGCGACGCCATCGTCGTCGGGCCCGGCACCACCACCCAGGAGTTCGCCCGCCGCCTGACGCGGCACTCCGAGCTGGCCGTCGTGACCAACTCGCTGCTGGTCGCCCAGGTGCTGGCCGGCTCGCCGCGCGTCGAGGTGATGCTCACCGGCGGCACGCTGCGCGGCTCGATCCTGGCCCTGGTGGGCAGCGCGGCCGAGCACTCGCTGGCGGGCCTGCGGGTGCGCAGGGCGTTCATCTCGGGCAACGGGCTGAGCGCCGACCGCGGGCTGTCGACGCCCAACATGCAGGTGGCGGGGGTCGACCGGGCGCTGGCAGCCGCCGCCGAGGAGGTCGTCGTGCTGGCCGACCACACCAAGGTCGGCGTCGACACGATGGTGCAGACCGTCCCCGCCGACCAGATCGCCCACCTGGTCACCGACGACTCCGCGCCCCGCGACGTGCTCGACGAGCTGAGCGGCCGGGGCGTGCGCCTGCACGTCGCCCAGTTCTGATCGCGCTACTGATCGAATGTGACAAACCCGTTACGGGAATGTTTTCTTCCTCCACCACGATCGAGGCGGAGGCAACCGTGCTACAGGTGGCAGGCGTTCTCAAGACCTTCCAGGGCGTCACCGCCCTCGACCACGTCACCATGTCCGTACGCCCCGGCGAGGTGCACGCCCTGATCGGCGGCAACGGCGCGGGCAAGTCGACCCTGGTGAAGGTGCTCTCCGGCGTCCACCCGCCCGACGCGGGCGAGGTGCGCTTCCGCGACGAACCGGTCACGTTCACCGGCCCGGCCGACGCCAGGCGGGCCGGGATCGCCACGATCCACCAGGAGACCAACCTCGTCCCCACCATGAGCGTCGCCCGCAACCTGCTGCTCGGCAGGGAGCCCAGGGGCCGGCTCGGGCTGATCGACGGCGCGGCCGTGCACGCCCGCGCCGAGGAGATGCTGGCCGCGTACGGGCTGCGCATCGACGTACGCCGCCCGCTCGCCTCGCTCAACGAGGGCACGCGCCAGCTCGTCGCCCTGGCCAGGGCGGCCTCCGCCGACGCCCGCCTGGTCATCATGGACGAGCCCACGTCGGCGCTGGAGCACGCCGAGCTGGAGCCCCTGTTCGCGGCCGTGACCCGGCTGCGCGAGGAGGGCCGCTCGGTCATCTACGTCACCCACCGGCTGGAGGAGCTGTTCGGCATCTGCGACCGGGTCACCGTGCTGCGTGACGGCCGGGTCGTGCACACCGGGCCGCTGGCGGGGCTCGACCGGCTGCGGCTGGTCTCGCTCATGCTCGGGCGGCCTTTCCACCCGGTGGACCCGCCCTTCTCGGCCGGTCCGGCCGAAGAGCCCGCCGACGTGCCCGTCCTCGTGGCGAAGGACCTCACCCGCCACCACGTGCTCGACGGGGTGTCGCTGGCGATGCGGGCCGGCGAGGTGATCGGGCTCGGCGGGCTGCTCGGCGCCGGGCGCAGCGAGACGGCCCGCGCCATCGCGGGCGCACTGCCGGTGGACGCGGGGCAGGTGACGGTGACCGGCGCGCGTCCCGCGTCGGGGGCACGCAAGTGGTCGGTCAGGAGCGCCGTACGCGCCGGGATCGGCCTGGTGCCGGAGAACCGGAAGACCGAGGGCATCGTGCCCACGCTGTCGGTGCGCGACAACATCGCCCTCGCCGCGCTGCCGCGCCTGTCGCGGGCGGGCATCGTGTCCGACGCGCAGGTGGACGGCATCGTGGCGACCTTCATGAGGCGGCTCGGCATCAAGGCCGTCTCGCCCCGGCAGCCGGCCGGCGAGCTGTCGGGCGGCAACCAGCAGAAGGTGCTGCTGGCGCGGTGGCTGGCCATGCACCCCAAGGTGCTGCTGCTGGACGAGCCCACCCGCGGGGTCGACGTGGCGACCAAGCTGGAGATGCAGGCGCTGCTCGACGAACTCGCCGTGGACGGGCTGGCGATCCTGCTCATCTCGTCCGACGTGGCCGAGCTGGTGGCCAACTGCGACAGCGTGGTGGTGCTGCGCGACGGCGCGATCACCGAGCAGCTGACCGGCCCCGAGGTGACCGAGGACCGCCTGCTGACGGCCCTGGCCAAGGACTGACCACCGACCCCCTACGCGGCCGGCCCGGCGGCGTGGCAGGCGATCACCGCACGGGGGGCGCGGCTCACGGGCGTTCCCGGCCGCGCGACCGGCGTACCCTGCGGACCACGATCTGCCGTCCGAGCAGCACCGAACCCGGCACCAGCACGACCCCCAGCAGGGAGGTGCCCAGGCCCACGCCGACGCCGGCGTCCAGCAGCCCCTCGCCGTCGCCGCCGAGCACCGGCAGGCCGAGCGACACTGACACCGAGACCGACAGCAGCGGCTCCCTGTCCCGCACCGGCGGGTCGGGCTCGTCCGTGCCCGGCGGCGGATCGTCGGGGGGATCGTCCGGCGGGTCGGTGGCGGGCGGGTCGTCCACGGTGGGCAGCGTGGTCGGCCGGGTGGTCGGCCGGG
>NZ_SMLD01000212.1:0-14579 GCF_004352805.1 Nonomuraea mesophila | reverse complement strand
TGCAGATCGGCACCCGCGAGACGTTGGAGGAGTCGGGTGGCGAGGCGGTGTCGGTCGGCACGCTGCGCCGTGACGACGGTGGTCTGCGCCGGTTGTGGGCGAGCGCGGCCGAGCTGTGGGTACGCGGGGTCGAGATCGACTGGTCGCAGACCTGCACCGGCTCCCGCCCGCAGATCATCGACCTGCCCACCTACGCCTTCCAGCACCAGCGCTACTGGCTGCAGGGATCGGCGGGCGCGGGCGACGCGGCCGGCCTGGGGCTCGAGGCCACCGGCCACCCGCTGCTGGGCGCCTTCACCGGCCTGGCCGCGGGTGGGGAGGTCGTGCTCACCGGCCGCGTGTCCGTCGCCACCCACCCGTGGCTGGCCGACCACAAGGTCAACGAGCAGGTGTTCCTGCCCGGCGCGGCACTCGTCGAGCTGGCCATCAGGGCCGGCGACGAAACGGGCTGCGGCCTGGTCGAGGAGCTGACGCTGCAGGCGCCGCTCATCGTGCCCGAGCACGGAGCCGTCCAGCTCCAGCTGGCCGTGGGCGCACCGGACGAGGACGGACGCCGGCAGTTCGGCATCTACTCCCGGATCCAGGACGCCACCGACTGGGTCCAGCACGCCGCGGGCGTGTTGTCCGCGGCGGACGCGGCGGTCCCCGAGCCGGTCGGCACCTGGCCGCCGGAGCAGGCACAGGCCGTGGACCTGGACGAGCACTACGACGACCTCGCCGGCATGGGCCTCGACTACGGCACGACCTTCCGAGGGCTGCGGGCGGCGTGGAAGCGGGGCGACGACGTCTTCGCCGAGGTGGCGCTGCCGGACGACACCGACACCGACGGGTACGGCCTGCACCCGGCGCTGTTCGACGCCGCCCTGCACGCGATCTCCCTCGGCTCCTTCCTGGCCGACCCCGAGCCCGGCAGGCCGTACCTGCCGTTCGCCTGGAGCGACGTGGCGCTGCACGCGTCAGGGGCCACCAGAGTGCGGGTGCGGGTCTCCCCGGCCGGACAGGGATCGGTCTCCGTGACGCTGATGGACACCGAAGGGCTGGCCGTGGCCACGATCGGCGCCCTGGCCGCCCGGCCGGTGCCGGTGGCCCCGCAGGACGGCGGCCGTACCAGGAGGCACCGCGACAAGCTGTTCCAGCTCGACTGGGTGACGCTGCCCGCAAGCGGCGTGGCCGAGGCCGGCTACGAGCGGGTCGCCGACCTGACGGCGCTGGCCGGCGCCGCGACGGTTCCCGAGCGGGTGCTGATCGAGGCGCCCGCCCGCACCCGCAGGGCGGTCCACGACGTGCTGGCGGCGCTGCAGGAGTGGCTGACGGACGACCGGTTCGCGGCGTCGCGGCTGGTCGTGGTCACCCGCGGCGCCGTGCCGGCCGGGGACGCGCCCGCACAGGATGTGCACCAGGCGGCCGTGTGGGGGCTCGTCAGGGCCGCCCAGGCGGAGCAGCCCGGCAGGTTCGTCCTGCTCGACCTGGACGACGGCGCCGACGACGCGGTCGGCAGGGCGCTGGCGTCGGATGAGCCGCAGCTGGCCGTGCGCGACGGCCAGGTGTGGGTGCCGAGGCTGAGCCGGACCGTACCGAGCGGTGAGGGGCGGCCCGCGTTCGGTACGGGCGGGACCGTGCTCATCACCGGCGGCACCGGCGGGCTGGGCGCGCTGGTCGCCCGGCACCTGGTCACCGAGCACGAGGTCAGGCGGCTGCTCCTGCTCAGCCGGCGCGGGCCGGACGCGCCCGGCGCGGCCGAGCTGGTGGCGGAGCTGTCGGAGCTGGGCGCCGAGGTGACCGTGGCGGCCTGTGACGTGGCCGACCGCGAGGCGCTCTACGGGGTGATCACCTCTGTCGCAGACTCGCTGGTGGGCGTGGTCCACACGGCGGGCGTGCTGGACGACGGCGTGGTCACGTCGTTGTCGGGCGAGCGGCTGGACCGCGTGCTGGAGCCGAAGGCGGACGCCGCCTGGCACCTGCACGAGCTGACCCGCGGCCTGGACCTGTCGGCGTTCGTGCTCTTCTCGTCGATGGCGGGTGTGCTCGGAGGCGCCGGTCAGGGCAACTACGCGGCGGCCAACGCCTTCCTCGACGGGCTCGCGCAACTGCGGGCCGCCGAAGGGCTGGCGGCGACGTCGCTGGCATGGGGGCTGTGGGAGCAGGGCGGCATGACGGGCGAACTGTCCGAGGCCGACCTGCGCAGGCTGGCGCGGATGGGCGTGGCGCCGCTGTCGGCGGCCGACGGGCTCGACCTGTTCGACGCCGCGCTCCGCCACGACCGCGCCGTGCTGGTCCCCGCCCACCTCGACGTCAAGACCATGGGAGCCCAGGCCGACGCCGTTCCCCCGCTCCTGCGCGGCCTGGTCACCGGGTCCGGCAGGCGCGTGGTCACCGCCGCGTCGGAGGCCGCGGCCACGCTCAAGCAGCAGCTCGCTGCCCTGCCGCCGGCCGGGCAGCAGACAGCGCTGCGGGATCTCGTCGCCTCCCAGGTCGCCGTGGTGGCCGGCCTGGCCGACCCGTCGGCGATCGACGACGGGATGCCGTTCCAGGAGCTGGGATTCGACTCGCTGATGGCGGTCGAGTTCCGCAACCGGCTCAACGCGGCCACGGGCATGCGGCTCCCCGCGACCCTGATCTTCGACTATCCGACCCCGGAAGCACTCGTCCGCCACCTGCACGGTGAACTCCTCGGCACGCAGGAGAGCGCTGTCCGGACGCGGGCCACGGCCGCCGACGACGAGCCCATCGCGATCGTCGGCATGGCCTGCCGCTTCCCCGGCGGCGTCGAATCCCCCGAGGAACTGTGGCGGCTGCTCGAACAGGGCGGCGACGCGATCTCCGAGTTCCCCGCCGACCGCGGCTGGGACCTGGAGACGCTGTACCACCCCGAGCCCGGCAACCGCGGCACCTCCTACTCCAGGCACGGCGGCTTCCTGCACGACGCGGGCGAGTTCGACCCCGGCTTCTTCGGGATCAGCCCGCGCGAGGCGCTCGCCATGGACCCGCAGCAGCGGCTGCTGCTGGAGACGTCGTGGGAGGCCGTCGAGCGGGCCGGGATCGACCCGACCGCGCTGCGCGGCAGCAGGACCGGCGTGTTCGCCGGCGTCATGTACCACGACTACGCCAGCCAGCTCTCCTCCGTGCCCGACCAGCTCGAAGGGCTGATCGGCACCGGCAACTCCGGCAGCGTCGCCTCCGGCCGCGTGTCGTACGTCTTCGGGCTCGAAGGCCCCGCGATGACCGTGGACACGGCGTGCTCGTCGTCGCTGGTGGCGCTGCACCTGGCGGTGCAGGCGCTGCGCTCGGGCGACTGCGACCTCGCCCTGGCGGGCGGTGTGACGGTGATGGCGACGCCGTGGACGTTCATCGAGTTCTCCCGGCAGCGCAACCTGTCGGTCGACGGCAGGTGCCGGGCGTTCGCCGAGTCGGAAGGCGGCGTCGGGCTGTCGGAGGGCTCGGGCGTGCTGCTGGTGGAGCGGCTGTCGGACGCGCGCCGCAACGGCCACCAGGTGCTCGCCGTGGTGCGTGGCTCCGCGGTCAACCAGGACGGCGCCAGCAACGGCCTGACCGCCCCGAACGGTCCCTCGCAGCAGCGGGTGATCCGGCAGGCGCTGGCCAACGCCGGGCTGTCGCCGGCCGACGTGGACGCGGTCGAGGCGCACGGCACCGGAACCACCCTGGGCGACCCGATCGAGGCGCAGGCCATCCTCGCCACGTACGGGCAGGACCGGCCCGAGGACCGGCCGGTGTGGCTCGGGTCGATCAAGTCGAACATCGGCCACGCGCAGGCCGCCGCGGGCGTCGCGGGCGTCATCAAGATGGTCATGGCGCTGCGCAACGGCGCGCTGCCGCGGACCCTGCACGCGGACCGGCCGTCCACCCACGTGGACTGGTCGGCCGGCGCGGTCCGGCTGCTGAGCGAGGCCCGGCCGTGGGAGTCCGACGAGACGCCCCGCCGCGCCGGCGTCTCCTCGTTCGGCATCAGCGGCACCAACGCGCACGTCGTGCTGGAGGAGCCGCCGGCAGAGCCGGCCCCCGCGCCCGAGCCGGCCCCCGCGCCCGAGCCCGCGGCCGGGCTGCCCGTGGTGCCGTGGGTGTTGTCCGGCAGGAGCGAGCAGGCGCTGGCCGCGCAGGCGGCGCGGCTGCGCACCTGGATGCAGACGCACGACGTGGACGTGACCGACGTCGGCTGGTCCCTGTCGACCGGCCGGGCGGTGCTGGAACACCGCGCGGTGGTCGCGGGCGCGGACCGCGCCGAACTGCTGGAGGCGCTGGCGGCGGTGGCCGACGGCAGACACGGCGAACCGGCGGCAGAGACCGGCCTGGCCCGGTCGAGGGCCAAGGCGGCGATGTTGTTCGCCGGGCAGGGCAGCCAGCGGGTCGGCATGGGAGAGCAGCTCGCGGACGCGTTCCCCGTCTTCGCGCGGGCACTGGACGACATCTGCCGGGTGCTCGACCCGCTGCTGCCCCACCCGCTGCGCGAGACCATGGCGCAGGGCCCGGCAGAGGTGCTGGACGAGACCGGCATGACCCAGCCGGCCCTGTTCGCCTTCGAGGTGGCCCTCTACCGGCTGCTGGAATCGCTGGGCGTCGCGCCCGCGGTGCTCGCCGGGCACTCGGTCGGGGAGATCGCGGCTGCTCATGTGGCTGGGGTGTTCTCGCTGGAGGACGCCTGTGCTCTGGTGGCGGCTCGTGCCCGGTTGATGCAGGCGCTTCCTTCTGGTGGGGCGATGCTGGCGGTGGCCGCTGCGGAGGCCGAGGTGCTTGGGCTTCTGGCCGGTCGTGAGGATCGGGTGGGGATCGCGGCGGTGAACGGTCCGGCTGCGGTGGTGGTGTCGGGTGATGAGGCGGCGGTCGCGGAGATCGAGGCTCAGGCCCAGGTGCGTACTCGCCGGTTGCGGGTGTCGCATGCTTTCCATTCGCCGTTGATGGAGCCGATGCTGGCGGAGTTCGCGCAGGCGATCGGCGGGATCACCTTCCACGAGCCTGCGGTTCCGGTCGTCTCGAACGTGACGGGTCGTCTGGCTGAGCCGGGTCAGCTGACCGACCCTGCCTACTGGGTCGAGCACGTACGCGGCGCCGTGCGGTTCGCCGACGGCGTCACCGCCGCCCGTACGGCGGGAGCCACCGTGTTCGTCGAGCTCGGCCCCGACACGACGCTGACCGGCCTCGCCCAGCAGACCCTCACGGGTGACGAGACCTTCGTCAGCACGAGGGCCAAGGACCGGCACGAGGCGCGTACGTTCGTCCAGGCGCTGGGCCGGATGCACGCGCACGGCGTCGCCGTCGACTGGGCGGCGTACTTCGCGGCGGCGCGCCCGTCCCGCGTGGACCTGCCCACCTACGCCTTCCAGCACGAGCACTTCTGGCTCCTGCCGGGACCGGGCACCGGCGACGTCACCACCGCGGGCCTGGGAGCCGTCGAGCACCCGCTGCTCAGCGCCGCGACCGAGGTGGCCGGCGGCGAGACGGTGGTCTTCAGCGGGCGCTTGTCGGCCGCCACGCACCCCTGGCTGGCCGACCACGTGGTCGGCGGCAGCGTCATCGTGCCGGGCACGGCGCTGGTGGAGCTGGCCATCCGGGCCGGGGACGAGAGCGGCTGCCCGCACCTTGCCGAGCTCACCCTGCAGGCCCCGCTGGTGGTGCCGGAGGACGGCAGTGTGCAGCTGCAGCTGGTGTCCACGGCCACCGAGGAGCCGGGCCGCCGGGCGCTGGCGATCCACTCGCGGGCGCAGGACACCACCGACTGGACCCCGCACGGCCAGGCCACGCTCACGGCGGGCGTGCCCGAGCCGGACGTGGACCTGGCGCAGTGGCCGCCCGCGGGCGCCCAGCCGGTCGCCGTCCAGGACCTCTACGACGACATGGTGGCGATCGGGCTCGACTACGGGCCGACGTTCCAGGGGCTGACCAGCGCCTGGGAGCGGAACGGCGAGGTGTTCGCCGAGATCGTCCTGCCCGAGGAGGCGCACGCGGACGCGGGCCGGTTCGGGCTGCACCCGGCGCTGCTGGACGCCTCGCTGCACGCCACCGCGCTGGGCGGCCTGCTGCCCCGGCCGGAGCCGGGGCGGCCCTACCTGCCCTTCGCGTGGTCGGGCGTGTCCCTGTACGCGGCGGGCGCGACTTGCCTGCGGGTCAAGCTCACCAACGCCGGCGGGTCCGCGATCAGGTTGGCCATCGCCGACGAGCTCGGCGCGCCGGTCGCCGTCGTCGACACCCTCTCCCTGCGTCCCCTGGCCGCCGCGCGGCTCGGCGGCGCGAACCAGGGCGCGCTCCACGAGATCGAGTGGACCCCGGTCACCGGCGAGCCCGCGCAGGAGGAGGTCCGGTGGGCGCTGCTCGGGACCGACGACCTCGGCACCGGCGCGGCGACGTACCCGGACGCGGCCACGCTCGGCGCGCTGCACGACCCGGCCGACCTGCCCGAGGCCGTCCTGGTCGGCTGCCCCACGGGACCCGGCCACCACGCCGCGACGCACGAGGCTCTCGACCTGCTGCAGAGCTGGCTGGCCGAGGAACAGCTCGAATCCTCGCGGCTGGTCATCCTCACGCGCGGCGCCGTCGCCACCGCTCCCGGTGAGCGGCCCGACCTGGCCCAGGCGGCGGTGAGCGGGCTCGTCAGGGCCGCGCAGGCCGAGCAGCCCGGCCGGTTCGTGCTGCTGGACCTGGACGGCGACGTGGACACCGAGCGGCTGGACCCGGCCGTCGTCGGCCGGGCGCTGGCCGGCGGGGAAGCGCAGCTGGCCGTCAGAGGCGGCGAACTGCTGACGCCACGGCTCGGCAAGGCGGCAGACCTGGCGGATCCGCGTCCGGTGTTCGGACCGGAAGGAACGGTGCTGATCACCGGCGGCACGGGCGGGCTGGGCGCGCTGGTCGCGCGTCACCTGGTCACCGAGCACGAGGTCGCGAACCTGCTGCTGGTCAGCCGGCGCGGACCGGACGCTCCGGGCGCGGCCGAGCTGGCGACGGAGCTGTCGGAGCTGGGCGCCGAGGTCACCGTGGCCGCCTGTGACGTGGCCGACCGCGACGCCCTCGCCACGCTGCTCGAAGGCGTGGACGAGCTGGCGGGCGTGGTGCACACGGCCGGAGTCCTCGACGACGGCGTGATCACGTCGCTGTCGGCCGAGCGGCTCGACCGCGTGCTGGAGCCGAAGGCCGACGCCGCCTGGCACCTGCACGAGCTCACCCGCGACAGGAACCTGACCGCCTTCGTGCTCTTCTCGTCCATGGCGGGCGTGCTCGGAGGCGCCGGTCAGGGCAACTACGCGGCGGCCAACGCCTTCCTCGACGGGCTCGCGCAACTGCGGGCCGCCGAAGGGCTGGCGGCGACGTCGCTGGCATGGGGGCTGTGGGAGCAGGGCGGCATGACGGGCGAACTGTCCGAGGCCGACCTGCGCAGGCTGGCGCGGATGGGGCTGGCGCCGCTGTCGGCGGCCGACGGGCTCGGGCTGTTCGACGCCGCCGTACCGGCTGGAAAGGCGCTGCTCGTCCCCGCCCGCTTCGTGCAGGCCCGCACCAGCGCCAGGACCTCCGTACGGCGGGCCGGCAGCGGCGACGGGCTCGCCGACCGGCTGGCCACGCTCGACCCGGACGAGCGCCGCTCGGCCCTGGCCGACATCGTGCGCGGCCAGGCGGCCACCGTGCTCGGCTTCTCCGACGGTTCGGCGATCGACCCGCAGCGCCCGTTCCAGGACCTCGGGTTCGACTCGCTGACGGCGGTCGAGTTCCGCAACCAGCTCGGCAGGGCCACGGGGCTGCGGCTCCCGGCCACCGCCGTCTTCGACTACCCCACCCCGGTCGCCCTGACCGAGCACCTCATGGGGTACTTCGCCGAGACGAAGGACGAGGAGGCCGGCATCCTGCGGTTCTTCGCGGAGCTGGACCAGATCGAAGAATCACTCACCACACTCGCCGAGGACAGCACGGTGCGCAGCCGGCTCACCACGCGCCTCAAGGAGCTCCTGTCCGGCCTCAACGGCCTCGGCGGGACATCCGACGTCGCCGACCAGATCGAGTCGGCCTCCGACGACGAGATGTTCGCCTTCATCGACAACGAGCTTGAGATCTCTTGATATTCGCAGCGCGAGAAGGGCTACGTTCGGTGACTCCTCCGCTCCATGAAGGAAGCAGCTTTTCGCCCCGCTCGCGCGGGAGACGACGGCCAAGCCCTGACCGATGCCCAAAAGCACAAGCTCAGTCCTATCCGGAGGTGGCGACCATGTCTGAGGTTCTGCCAATCCACGCTCGGGCCTTGGCGGCCCTCCGGCTTCCGATTCCTCCATCGCCTGAAGGCGACGGCCCTCTCAGGAGGCTCTGATGGCAAACGAAGACAAGCTCCGGGGCTACCTGAAGCGGGTCACGGCCGACCTGCACCAGACCAGGCAGCAACTGCGAGAGATCGAGGGCAGGGAGCACGAGCCGATCGCCATTGTCGGCATGAGCTGCCGCTATCCCGGCGGGGTCACCTCGCCGGACGAGCTGTGGCGGCTCGTCGACGGCGGCGGCGACGCGATCTCCGAGTTCCCCACCGACCGCGGCTGGAGCGAGAACCTCTACCACCCCGACCCGGACAACCCCGGGACGACCACGGCGCGCAAGGGCGGCTTCGTCTACGACGCCGCCGACTTCGACGCCGGCTTCTTCGCCATCTCCCCGCGCGAGGCGTTCGGGACCGACCCACAGCAGCGGATGTTCCTGGAGTCGTGCTGGGAGGCGTTCGAACGCGCCGGCATCGACCCGGCCTCGGTACGCGGCAGCCGCACCGGCGTCTACGCCGGCGTCATGTACCACGACTACTTCAGGGCCGAGGCGCTGGGCAGCGTCATCTCCGGGCGCGTGTCGTACGCGCTCGGCCTGGAGGGGCCCGCGGTCTCCATCGACACGGCCTGCTCGTCGTCGCTGGTGGCCCTGCACCTCGCCGTGCAGGCGCTGCGGCGCGGAGAGTGCTCGCTGGCGCTGGCCGGCGGCGTCACCGTCATGGCCACCCCCAACACGTTCATCGAGTTCTCGCAGCAGCGCGGCCTGTCCGCCGACGGCCGGTGCAAGTCGTTCGCCGACGCCGCCGACGGCACCGGCTGGAGCGAGGGCGTCGGCGTGCTGCTGGTCGAGCGGCTGTCGGACGCCCAGCGCAACGGCCACCACGTGCTCGCCGTCATCCGCGGCAGCGCCGTCAACCAGGACGGCGCCTCCAACGGGTTGTCCGCACCCAACGGGCCCTCCCAGGTGCGGGTGATCCGGCAGGCGCTGGCCAACGCGGGACTGTCGGCGTCCCAGGTCGACGCCGTCGAGGCGCACGGCACCGGCACGACCCTGGGCGACCCGATCGAGGCGCAGGCGCTGATCACCGCGTACGGGCAGGACCGTGACGGCGGCCGGCCGCTCTGGCTCGGCTCGCTCAAGTCGAACATCGGCCACGCGCAGGCGGCCGCCGGCGTCGGCGGCGTCATCAAGATGGTGATGGCGCTGCGCAACGGCACGCTGCCGCGCACGCTGCACGTGGACGAGCCGTCCACGCACGTGGACTGGTCGGCCGGCGCGGTCGAGCTGCTCACCGCGCCCCGGCCGTGGGAGCCCGGCGAGGCGCCCCGCCGCGCCGCCGTCTCCGCGTTCGGCTTCAGCGGCACCAACGCCCACCTGATCATCGAGGAGGCGCCGGCCGAGGACGAGCCCGAGGCCGCCGGGCTGAACCTGCCGCTGGTGCCGTGGGCGGTCTCCGCCCGCGACCGGCAGGCGCTCGCCGCGCAGGCCGAGAGGCTGGCCGGCTGGCTGGACGAGCGGCCGGACCTGCGCCCCGCCGACGTGGGCTGGTCGCTCGCGACCGGCCGGGCCGCGCTGGACCAGCGCGCCGTCATCGTGGGGGAGAGCGGGGAGGAGCTGATGGCGGGGCTTCGGGCCCTCGCCGGCGGCGCCGCCGCGCCCGGCACCGTCACCGGCGCGGGAACGGGCGGCAAGGTCGCCTTCCTGTTCGCCGGCCAAGGCAGCCAGCGGGTCGGCATGGGCGCCGCGCTGGCCGGGGCGTTCCCGGTGTTCGCCGACGCGCTGGAGGACGTCTGCAAGGTCCTCGACCCGCTGCTGCCGCACCCCATCAGGGACGTCATGTTCACCGACCCCGACGGCGTGCTGGACGAGACGGGCATGACCCAGCCGGCGCTGTTCGCCTTCGAGGTGGCGCTCTACCGGCTGCTCACCTCGCTGGGCGTCGAGGCGGACGTGCTCGCCGGGCACTCGGTCGGCGAGATCGCCGCCGCCCACGTGGCGGGCGTGCTCTCGCTCCCCGACGCCTGCACGCTGGTCGCCGCGCGCGCCCGGCTCATGCAGGCCCTGCCCGAGGGCGGCGCCATGCTCGCCGTCGCCGCCTCCGAGGAGGAGGTGCTGCCGCTGCTGGAGGGCCGCGACGGCCGGACCGGCATCGCCGCCGTCAACGCGCCGGGCGCGGTCGTCGTCTCCGGCGCGGCGGCCGACGTGGACGAGATCGCCGAGAAGCTCGCCGGGCGGCAGGTGCGCACCCGGCGGCTGCGCGTCTCCCACGCCTTCCACTCGCCGCTGGTCGAGCCGATGCTGGAGGAGTTCGGGCAGGTCGCCGCGTCGCTGACGTACCACGAGCCCGCCATCCCCGTCATCTCCGACGTCACCGGCAGCAAGGCCGAGGCCGGGCAGCTGACCGACCCCCGCTACTGGGTCGGCCACGTACGCCAGGCGGTTCGCTTCGCCGACGCCGTCACCGCCGCCAGGTCGGCCGGCGCCACGGTGTTCGTGGAACTCGGCCCCGACGGCACCCTGACCAGCCTGGCCAGGCAGACGCTCGACAGCGACGACGCCGCGGCCTTCGTCACCGCCGCGCGTAAGGACCGCGACGAGGCCCGCGCCTTCGCCGAGGCGCTCGGCCACCTGCACTGCCGGGGGGTCACCATCGACTGGGACGCCTACTTCGCCGACGCCTGCCCCCGCCGCGTCGACCTGCCCACGTACGCCTTCCAGCGCAAACGCTTCTGGTACATGCCGGGCACCGGCGCGGCGGAGCAGCCGGCCGCGGACTCCGTCGACCCCGAGTTCTGGGCGGCGGTGGAGCGGGAGGACGTGGGCGCGCTCGCGGCCACGCTCGGCATCGAGGACGGCTCCCCGCTGGCCGCGATCCTTCCGGCGTTGTCGTCCTGGCGGCGGCGCAGGCGCGACCAGGACGTGCTGGACTCCTGGCGGTACCGCGTCACCTGGGCGCCGCTGACCGTTCCCGGCGCGACGGCGTCCACGCTGTCCGGTACGTGGCGCGTCGTCGTCCCCGCAGGCAGGGCCGGGGACGACGCGGTGGCCCACGTCCTCGACGCGCTCGAACGGCACGGGGCCCGCTGCGAGCCCATCCACGCCTGCGGCAGGCAGGAGCTCGCAGGGCTGCTGCGCGACGGCGACGACCCGGCCGGCGTGCTCTCCCTCTACGGCGGCCTGGCCGACACGCTCGCGCTGATGCAGGCCATGGACGACGCCGGCGTGGACGCGCCGCTCTGGATCGCCACCGACGGCGCCGAGAGCGTCAGCCGGGTCGACCTGCTGCGCGACCCCGAGCAGGCCGCCGTCGCCGGGCTCGCCCGGGTCTTCGGCCTGGAGCAGCCGGGCCGCTGGGGCGGCCACGTCGACCTGCCCGAGGTGCTCGACCAGCGCGTGGCGGGCCGCCTCGCGGCCGTGCTCGCCGGCATCGGCGACGAGGACCAGGTGGCCGTACGCGCTTCTGGCGTCTTCGCCCGCAGGCTCACCAGAGCGCCCAGAACGGGCACCGGCCCCGCCGAGGGATGGCGGCCGCGCGGCACCGCGCTCATCACCGGCGGCACCGGCGGCCTCGGCGCGCACGTCGCGCGCTGGCTCGCCGGCGGCGGCGCCGAGCACCTGGTGCTCACCAGCAGGCGCGGCGCCGACGCCCCCGGAGCCGCCGAGCTGGTGTCCGAGCTGGAAGGGCTCGGGGCGCGGGTGACCGTGGCCAAGTGCGACGTGACCGACGGCGACGCGCTCGCCGCGCTCGTCCGCGGCATCGAGGACGGCGGCGACAGCATCCGCTCCGTCTTCCATACGGCGGGGGTGCCGCACATCCAGGCGATCACCGCGCTCGGCCAGGACGAACTGGCCCAGGCCACCCAGGCCAAGATCGTCGGGGCGGCCAACCTGGACCGCGTCCTCACCGGCCCGCTCGACGCTTTCGTGCTCTTCTCCTCCGGCGCCGGCATCTGGGGCGGTGCGCACAACGGCGCCTACGCCGCGGGCAACGCCTACCTCGACGCGCTCGCCGCCCACCGCCGAGGCCGCGGCCTGGCCGGTACGGCCATCGCCTGGGGCTTCTGGGACGCCGCGGGCGGCGGCATGACCACCCTTCTCGACGAGGAGGACGCCCGCAGGACCGGCGTCAAGTTCATGGACTCCGCGATGGCCGTCGACGGGCTGCGGCAGGCGCTCGACGACGGCGAGGGCAACCTCGTCATCGCCGACGTCGACTGGGCCCGCTTCTGCCCCGTCTTCACCGCCTCACGGCCGCGCCCGCTGCTCGACGGCGTGCCCGAGGCGCTCGCGGCCCGCGAGAACGAGACGGAGTCCACCGCCGAGTCCTCGGAACTGCGCGCCCGGCTGCTGCCGATGGCCGAGGAGGACCGCGAACGCCTCCTGGTCGAGCAGGTACGCGAACAGGTGGCCGCCGTGCTCGGCTACGCCCCCGCCGAGGTCGACGTGGACCGGGCCTTCAAGGACCTCGGCTTCGACTCCGTCACGGCCGTCGAACTGCGCGGCCGGCTCAACGCCGCACTCGGCGTCCGGCTCCCCGCGACCGTGGTCTTCGACTACCCGAACGTCAAGGTGCTCGCCGGCCTCGTACGCGACGAACTGCTCGGCACGCAGGCCGAGATCGTGCCCGCGAGCGCCGGCGGCGGCCCCGTCGCCGACGACCCCATCGTGATCGTCGGGATGGCCTGCCGGATGCCCGGCGGCGTGCGGAACGCCGACGACCTCTGGCGGCTGGTCTTCGAAGGCAGGGACGCCATCTCCCCGCTCCCGGACAACCGCGGCTGGGACGTCGACGGCATCTACGACCCCGACCCGGACGCCCCGCTCGCCTCGTACACGAACGAGGGCGGCTTCGTGCACGACGCGGGCGAGTTCGACCCGGCGTTCTTCGGGATCTCGCCGCGCGAGGCCCTGGCCATGGACCCGCAGCAGCGGCTGCTGCTCGAAGCCTCGTGGGAGGCCATCGAGCACGGCAGGATCGCCCCCGCCTCGCTGCGCGGCAGCCGTACCGGCGTGTTCGTGGGCGCGGCCTACGAGGAGTACGGCCGCAACTCCGACCAGATCCCGCTGGAATCGGTGGGACACCTCGTCACCGGCACGCTCAGCAGCATCGTGTCCGGCCGGGTCGCCTACACGCTCGGCCTCGAAGGCCCGGCCGTGACGGTCGACACCGCTTGCTCGTCGTCGCTGGTGGCCCTCCACCTGGCCGTGCAGGCGCTGCGCAACGGCGACTGCGACCTCGCCCTGGCCGGCGGCGTGACCGTGATGTGCAGCCCTGTCGGGTTCATCGGGTTCAGCCTGCAGGGCGCGCTCGCCAGGAACGGCCGGTGCAAGTCCTTCGCCGGCGCGGCCGACGGCTTCGGGCTGTCGGAAGGCGTCGGGATGCTGCTCGTCGAGCGGTTGTCGGATGCGGAGCGTCTTGGGCATCGGGTGTTGGCGGTGGTGCGTGGGAGTGCGGTGAATCAGGACGGTGCGAGTAATGGGTTGACGGCTCCGAATGGTCCGTCGCAGCAGCGGGTGATTCGTCAGGCGCTGGCGAACGCGGGGGTGTCGGCGGGCGAGGTGGACGCGGTCGAGGCGCACGGCACCGGCACTTCGCTGGGTGATCCGATTGAGGCGCAGGCGGTGCTGGCGACGTATGGGCAGGGTCGTGAGCGGCCGTTGTGGTTGGGGTCGGTGAAGTCGAACATCGGTCATACGCAGGCGGCTGCGGGTGTGGCGGGTGTGATCAAGATGGTGATGGCGCTGCGTCATGGGGTGTTGCCGCGGACGTTGCATGTGGATGAGCCGTCGCCGCACGTGGACTGGTCGGCCGGCGCGGTGCAACTGCTCACCGAGCCGCAGCCGTGGCAGCAGAACGGGCACGCCCGCCGGGCCGCCGTCTCCTCCTTCGGGATCAGCGGCACCAACGCGCACGTGATCATCGAGCAGGGACCCGCCACGGAGCCGGAGATCGAGCCGGTGGAGGAGCCTTCGGTGGTGCCGTGGGTGGTGTCGGGTCGTAGCGCGGAGGCGTTGCGGGCTCAGGCGGGCCGGTTGGCCGAGGCGGTGGCGGATACGCGGCCGGTGGATGTGGCGCATTCGCTGGTGGCGTCGCGGTCGGTGTTCGATCACCGCGCCGTCGTGATCGGCTCCGATCGGGACGAGCTGGTGGCGGGGCTGCGTGAGCTGGCCGGAGGTGCTGCCTCGGCCGTGGTGCAGGGAGTGGCCGGTGCGGCCGGTAAGACGGTGTTCGTGTTCCCCGGTCAGGGGTCGCAGTGGCTTGGTATGGGGGTGGAGCTGCTGGACGGGTCGCCGGTGTTCGCGGCGCGGATGGCGGAGTGTGAGGCGGCGCTGGCTCC
>NZ_SMLD01000211.1:0-14666 GCF_004352805.1 Nonomuraea mesophila | reverse complement strand
CTACCTGGCCGCCTTCGGCCCCGCCACCGTGGCGGACATCCAGGCGTGGCCCAGGAGGACGTTGTCGTAGGCGGGCAGCAGCCGCATCATCGCCGACGCCGACCGCAAGCATGTCACCCCCGGCCAGGCCAGAGTCCTGCCTACCGTGCTCATCGACGGCTACGTCCGCGGCACCTGGTCCTTCGCCGCAGGCGAAGTACGACTGACGCCATTCCGACCCCTGTCGGTAACCGAACGGCAGGCCGCCGACCACGAGATCACCCGACTGCAGCCATTCCTGTCGTGCCGCTGAACACGACGATCAGGTCACCTGACCGGCATCAGGTCAGAATCTCCGAAGTCCCGTCAGCACCTTAAGAAGCCGGGACGCCAGCAGAAAAGGCCTACCGAGCCAGTCGCCGGATGGCGAGTCTGATCTTCAAGAAACGATCGTTTGTTGAAGACGCTGGGCGGGGAAGGGCGACCTGGGCGAATGGTCTTCAAAAACTCGCTTCAACAACCTGGTGTCTTCAACAACCCTAGACGCCGTTTGTTGAGAGAATCCGGGAGTGACGACCACCCCGCTGGACCCTCCCGATGACCTCCTCGCTGCCTTCCCCGCCGTCCGCTCCGAGATCCGCATCGGGTACGCCCGCGTCTCCACCCGCGGTCAGAGCTTGGACCGCCAGATCGACGCCCTGACCGCCGCCGGCTGCCGCAAGATCTTCGCCGACAAGAGGTCCGGCAAGACCGCCCAGCGCCCCGAACTCGCGGCCTGCCACGCCTTCCTGTCCGCCGGCGACACCCTCGTCGTCCCCGAACTGGCCCGTTACGGCCGCTCCCTGGGGTCACGGTAGCAATGAAGAAATTTCCAACGAAGTAGCCCCTGACCTGCGGTGATTGAGGAGCTTGACTTCTTGTGGCGGGTTGATGATCACTGCCGCTACGGTCGTTCCGGTTTTGTCCGGTACGACACGTGGAGTGGTGCGTTGTCAGAGAAGATGTTCTCCGAGGAGCAGTTGGAGCAGCTGCGCTCGTTCCCGGAGATCAGCGCGGATGAGTTGATCCGGTATTTCACGCCGACGTCAGCTGACGTGGCGTTCGTCGATCCGGGCAAGGGGCGGGGCCCGGTCGACCAGTTGGGCATGCTGGTCCAGCTGTGTACGTTGCCGTGGCTCGGGTTCGTACCCGACGATGTGGGCTCGGCGCCGCCGGCGGCGGTGGACCGGGTCGCGCAGCTGCGTGAGCTGGGGCTGACGCCCTGACCCCCGGTGCAGTTGGCCGATGGTATAGGCGGTTGATCGTAGGGGGTGGCTCCGCGCCGGGCGCGGGCCACCCCCTTGGTGCTTACGGCCCGTTCTGGGTGAGCGCGACGATGACGTGGAGCATGCCGTAGGCGGCCGTCATGGTCTCGGCGTCGAAGGCAACGGTGCGCCCGCGCCGGGTGACTCCGGGCAGGAGCGCGGCCAGATCCGCCGCGCGCGGCTGATGCAGGTCGACCCCGATGCGGAGCGGGTGCGGCACTGAGGCCGGTGCTGTGGCGGCGTGGAGCCGCATCGCCTGACCGGTGCCGCGCAGCAGGAGATCGTGTGCTTCGGCAGAGGTGAGCGGTTCAAGGAACGGATTTACGCGGCATCATCAGGCTTGCCGTGGTGGCAGGCTTAGAGAGTCGCGGTCACGGGACGGCGGCCGCCAAGGTGGGCGGGAACGGAGGTAAGCGCCGCCACCACGAGCACGGTCGCCAGCACCAGGGCGATCAGCTGCCAGGGTGCGGGAAGCGTGGCCTTGCCGCTGTCGCCGCCGGTGATCGTGTTGATGGCGGCGAACAGCAGGAACCCTCCCGGGAAGACACCCATGACGGCACCGAGGAGCGCGGGCAGCACCTGCGCAGTCGCCAGGGCGACGGTCACTTCCCGCGGGGTCGCGCCGAAAGCGCGCGCCAGCGCCGACGCATGCCGGTTGTCGAGCACCGTCGCCCAGGTGATGACGATGGCGTTGACCGCCGCCAGGGTGAGCAGGATGACCGTCCAGACCAGGAGCACGTGCCGCAGGACCGCCACCTGAGCTTCGGTGTATGCGCCGGTGCCTGGCTGGTCGGCGAGGAAGGCGTTGAGCACCAGCAGGACGTAGATGCCACTGACCGTGACCGCGATGCTGACCACGCCCAGCACCACCCGTCGCGGCCGCCGGGCGGCGACCCGCAAGGCGAGCAGCAGCGGGACGGACACTCGCGCCGAGACAGTGATCAGCCAACCGGTGCGGCGAGGTGGGCGTACCGCGTCGGCCAGCGCGCTGACGGTGCTGGAGCGGGCGCCGCGCACGGCCGGAACAGCGGTCGCCACCACCGCGACGCCGAGTGCCACGGCGGTCACCAGAGCGATCGTGGACCAGGTCAACGATGCCGTCCCCGCGCTGCCGCCGAGGCCGGCACTGGACTCGGTGAGCAACGGACCGGTCAGCGCTCCGATCGTCAACCCGGCCGCGGCCGCGACGACGGCCACGAGGAGATACTCCGCGAGCAGCACGGCAGCGACCAAACTCGGGGTGCCGCCGACTGCCTTGAGAAGTCCGACGCGTCGGTGCTGGTCGGCCATCCGGCCGCCCACCAGCACCGAGAGACTGGCCACGGCGAGCAGCCAGGCGCCGATGAGCGGCAGGATCTGGGAGTCTTTGGCCAGGTCGGTGGCGTCGGCGAGGATGCTTCGCCAGGTCTGCATCGGCATGGAGCCGCCCTGATCGCCGCCGGTCCGGTCGACGAATGCCTGCGCTGTGTCCGGGTCGGCCAGCTTCAGGTTCATCACGTAGGACAGCGAGCTTCCGTCCGAGGCGAGGCTCCGCACGTCCGCCTGAGTGAGCCAGACCAGTCCGGGATTGTGCAGCAACCCCGCCGGCAGGTTCCGGTCGTCGGGGATGGCGCCGTTGATACAGCCGGTGGAGACGATGCAGGACGCTTCGGGATAGGGCGGCATGGCGGCGGTGACCGCGACGCCGACGACCTTGAACGACCTGCTGCCCAGGGCGACCGAGTCACCGACGCCCACATCGAGCGAGTCGGCGAAGGCGGCCTCGAGCACCACGCCGCCGTCGCTGACCCACTTGCCTTGCGTCACCTCGGGCTGATCGACCGCCGCGACGGTGCCGTCGCGCCCCATGGCCTGGACATCCGACGTCTGGCCGGACGCCTCAAGCTTTCCCGCGATGACGGGGTACGGCCCGCTGTGCGCGGTGACGCCGGAGGCAGGAGCCGCCACAGCACCCGTTCTCGCAGGGCGTGTGCGGAGCCGGTGAACAGCTCGGGCCGCCGACGACACTGACCACGACGGCCGGATATGACCAGGACCCGGTGTCAGTGAGCCTGCGCATCACAGCAACTCCACTGACACCACGTGGCATTCCTGTCCGTAGGTTTCTCAACCCTAGGTCCAGGACAACTTGTGGGAATTCTGCCTTCCCGCAAGTTGACTTCGATCGTTCAGGGTGGCGCGGATCTGAATTTCTGGTTTGTATTTTCTGGAAAATAAAAAATGCTAGACTACTGTCGTGACAGAAGAGGCCAGCGTGGTGACGCCGTGTAAGCACTGTGGTGCGCCGATCGAGCAGCGGCGGGGGAGGGGCCGGCCCAGGGCGTACTGTCCGGAGAAGGACTGTCAGGCTGCCGCCAAGCGCGAACGTGAGTTGCGGCGGGCCACGCCAGGGCTTGAAGGTGCGCTGGCCAGGGCCGAGCAGTTGTACGACCGGATGGAGAGCGGGCTGGCCTCCGCCATCGAGCCGTTGGCGCGGGCGCTGGCTGACGAGCTGAGCCCGGCCGGGGTCGAGGCGAAGCTGAGCGCGGTGCAGGCGGAGGCGCACACGCGGGTGGCGATAGCACGCACGGAGCGTGAGCAGGCGTTCGAGCAGGTACGCCTGGCCCGTGAGGCCACCGAGCACGCTCGCCGGCAGACGGCTGACATGCGGTCGCGGCTTGAGGAGGCCGAGCATGAGCGCGACACCGCGCTGGCCGACGCCGAACGCGCCCGCGAGCAGGCACTGGCGGCGTTGCGGGAAGCGGCCAGCACCGAAAGGCAGGCGCTGCAGGCGGCGGAGGAGGCGCAGCGGCGTGCCGAGGCCAGCGAGCGGCAGGCCGCGGAGGCGGCCCACCAGGTGGAGCTGGCCGAGGAGGCTAGGGATCAGGCCGTACGGGAGCTCGCGGAGCGCGTGGAACTGGCCGAAGGGCAGATCGCTGAGGCCCGGGCGCAGGCCGTACGCGCTGAGCAGGCCGCCGGCCAGGCACGGGCGGAACGTGACCGCGCACGGGAAGAGACGGCGGCGGCCGTGCGGGCTCGGGAGCAGGCCGAACGTGAGGCGGTCGGTGCCAAGGCCCGGGAGGAGGCGGCGGCGCAGGAACGCGACCGGGCCGTGAAGCGGGCCGTCAAAGCCGAACGGGCCGAGGCCGCGGCCGAGCGGGACCGGGCGGTCGCACTCCAGGAGGCGGCACAGGCCGCCGGTGAGGTGGAGCGGCTGACCGTCAAGGCGGCGGGCATCGAGGAGGAGTCGGCCGCCGCGCTGTCCCGGGAGCGCAAGCTGGTCTCGCGGGAGAAGTCGCGGGCCGACGCGGCGGTCAAGGAGCGCGACCGGCTGCGGGGAGAGCTGCGGCTGGAGCGGGTACGGCTGGAGGACGTGCGGGCCGAGCTGGAGGCGGCGCGGGCGGAGGCGGCCCAGCTGCGGGAACGCGCGGTGGCGGCCGAGCTGCGCGCGGGCTAAGAGCCTGCTGACGAAGGATTTGGTCGCCGAGGCCGGAACACAGGGGATGCCCTAGTCGAGCTCTTCGAGCGATACGCCTGCGGACAGGAGCGGGCTCCTGATAGCTGAGATGTTGTCTACGCCCGAATCCGGGACGCCCCGCGCTGCGCGTGCCAGCATGAATGACACAGCCACCGCCTCCTCTTCCTTCCGACTGACAACTCGAAGATGGAGACGGTGGCTGACCCAACTCACGGCGACACGCCGTACCTCAATGGCCACAATCCGCTATGCCGGATTAGTCACCCATGTCGCCGATCACGGCAAATGTGCAGCTCAGAGG
The DNA here is from genome assembly GCF_004352805.1 of Nonomuraea mesophila. Lineage (NCBI taxonomy): Bacteria > Bacillati > Actinomycetota > Actinomycetes > Streptosporangiales > Streptosporangiaceae > Nonomuraea > Nonomuraea mesophila. The sequence goes on along the minus strand of NZ_SMLD01000211.1, from coordinate 9,625 downwards.
TTAAATGACAAGCTAAGAAACAGCCCCTAGGTCTTTCGGTTCAGGCTCGCCGGGCAGGTGACGGCCGGCGCCCGGCCGCTGAGCCACCGGGCTCGGCGGTTCAGATGCCGAACTCCTCAAGCTCGGCGAGCAACTCAGTCTTGGTGAGCGGCCCGGTCAGCCGCTTCTTCTCCATCCCGTCGACGAACACGATCAGCGTCGGCAATGCCATGACCTCGAACCGGCCCGCCAGCTCCGGCGCGTGGTTCAGCTGCACCATGCCCACCCGCGGCCGGCCCGCCTGCTCCGCCGCGACCTCCTCCAGCACCGGGGCGAGCGCCTTGCACGGGCCGCACCCGTTCGCCCAGAAGTCCACCAGGAACGGCTGCGCTCCCGCGCCCGTCAGTTCGGCATCGAAACCAACCGTGGTCAACACGAGGGGCGTGGTGTCCATAGCGTTCCTCTCTGCTGTCCGTATCGATGACGCCTTTGGCCGCGCCTGGCCATGCCGCTCACTCATCGCTGCCCAGCACAGCGGTACCGATGATGTGGAAGGAGACCGGGGTGCGCGCGGGCGGGAACAGGAATCGGTCCAGGTGGTCGATGCGGAACCCGGCCCGCCGGAGTTCGGCCTCGGCGTCGCGGCCGAGGTGGCAGCCGCCGACCAGATGCGGCCAGATGGTGGCATCCAGCACGTCCTGAAGGCGGGCCAGGCCGGTCGTGTCGGCTCGTACGTGCTCCAGGAATCGGAGCTGCCCGCCAGGCTTGAGCGCCCGCCGCGCTTCGGCCAGCGCCGCTCCGACGTCGGGTAGCGAACACAGCACCATGCACATCACCACCGCGTCCGCGCTGTGATCGGCCGCGGGCAGGTGCTCGGCGACGCCGGGCACCACCTCCACAGGGGCCGCCGTCTCGGTGGCGGCGGCCTGCGCGCGCAGGCGCGGTTCCGGTTCCACCGCGATCACCCGCGTCACCTCGGGCGGGTAGTGCGCGAAGGTGACGCCGTGCCCGGCGCCGACCTCGACCACCTCGCCGGACAGGCCGGCCAGCAGCTCGCGGCGGCGTTCGGTCATGCCGCCCCGGTCCATGCCGGCGGCCATCTTGGGATACATCCGGCCGAACAGCGGCCGCCGCCTGTTCACCTGTCTGCTGGTCTTGGCCGCGCTCATGCCGGTCACCAGGTCACCGGCAGGGAGGTCAGCCCGCCGGTCAGCGTGCGCTTGTCGAAGGTCAGCTCCTCTATCGCACAGCCCAGCTCCAGGGTGGGGAGGCGGGCGGCGAGTTGGGAGAAGACGACCTGCAGCTCGATGCGGGCGAGCGGGGCGCCGACGCAGTAGCGGGCGCCGTGCCCGAAGGTCAGATGCGGCACGGCGGGCCGGTCGACGTCGAACCGGTCAGGCTCGGCGAACACGCTCACGTCGTGATTGGCGGCGCCGGTGTCGAGCAGCACCAGGTCCCCGGCCCGCACGTGCACGCCGGCGATGTCCAGGTCTTCACGCGCGTAGCGGGGAATGCCGCCGCCGCCCAGGCTCGGGGCGCGCAGGATCTCCTCCACCGCGGCGTCGATCCGGGACGCATCGGCGACCAGGGCCTGCCACTGGCCCTGCGTGGCCAGCAGCCACAGCACCCCCTTGCCGATCGCGGTGACCGTGGTCTCGTGCCCCGCGAACAGCAGGAACATCCCCATCGCGGCAGCCTCGTCATCGCTGACCCCGTCGGTGGCGGCCAGCCGGGAGATCACATCGCCGTCCGCGTCACCCGCGGCCCGCTTTCGGGCCACCAGCTGCTGCCCGTAGGCGAATAGCGAGCCCAGCCCTTGAGCCGAGCGGGTGCGGTCGGTGATATCGGCGGCCTCCTGCGCCCAAGCGCGGAACTGCTCGCGGTCGGTGTACGGGACGCCGAGCAGCTCACAGATGACCGCGATCGGCAGCGGCAGCGCCAGCGCGGCGTGCAGGTCGGCGGGCGGCCCGGCCTTCTCCAGCTCGTCGAGCAACTGGGCGGTGAGCTGCTCGACGCGGCCGCGCAGCGCGCGCATCCGCTTGGGCGAGAAGTGCGGCTGCAGCAACGCGCGCATCCGCCGGTGATCGGCCTGCTCAGTGTCAAAGCCGCCCAGCGGACCACCGAACAGCTCCGACTCTCCCGTACGCGAGGCGCGTTCCGGCTCGGGGTGAGCGCGGCCCAGCCGGGCGTCGTCCAGCAGGGCGCGCACCTCCTCATACCCCGTCACCTGCCAGCCGGGATCGCCAACCGCGGTACGGATGGCGTGGATCGGGCCCGCAGCCTGCAACCGGCGCAGCAGCGGCGGCGGCTTCAACGGGCCAGGCTGCTCGAACGGCAGCTGTACAAGATCGGACACAGCCCCTCCTGAAGTAGATGCCCATTTGTAGACTCTGACGTATAAAAAGCTACATGTAGACTTTGCCTTCTACAAGTGGAGGTTGGGATGGGGACTGAAGCGGGCCAGAGCCAGCACGAGACCGGGTCGGCCCAGCCGGTGCGCAGGCTGCGCCGCGCGGAGCGGCGCGAGCAGATCCTGGACGCGGCCACCCGCGCCTTCGCCCGCGGCGGATACACGGCCACCGGCCTGGACGACATCGCCGCCGAGGCCGAGCTGACCCGGGCGATGCTGTACCGCCACTTCGATTCCAAGGCCGACCTCTACCGGGCCGTACTGGACCGCGCGTGCGCACGGCTGGCCGAGGCCACCGGCGCCGACGACTTCGACGAAAGTGCCATCCCCGCCCTGCTACGCGCCGCCGCCGCCGATCCCGACGGGTTCAAGCTGCTGTTCCGCTACGCCGCCCGCGAGCCCGACTTCCGGGACCTGATCGACTCCATCACCGACGCCTCCCGTGAAGTCGGCCGACGCAACCTGGCGCGCGTCATCCCAGAGGGACCGTGGCTGGATTGGGCCGCCAACCTGATCCCCGCCTTCACCCTGGAGGCCGTCATCGCCTGGCTCGACGCTGGTCGGCCCGACCCCGGCCAGGCGGCTGAGCGCATCACGGCTGCCGTGCACGGCGTCATGGCCGCCGCCCACCCCACCGCGTGAGGATGCGAGGCGAAATGTCGCCGCCTTCTCCTTCGCTATGACGCATGACGACGGTGAACTGGGAGCGCGAACCCGGGGAGAAGGTCGAAGAGTTCGTCGCGGCACTGCTGCTGCTCAAGCACCCGCACGGCAACCGGCCCACCCCATCACGTGGCGACCGAGGCGTCGACATACGGGCCTGGAATCCCGACGGCTACGACATCTACCAGGTCAAGCGCTACAACCACGCACTGACGGCCAAGCAGGCGACCAGCGTGGAGAACTCCTGGGACACTTTCGTCGCCGAGACGCTGCCCACTCTGCCGGTGCGCTCGTGGACCCGTGGGAACCGAGCAACGAGCGGCTGGACTGGCTGGAGCAGCTCACCACCGGCCATGGCATCCACACGCACTGGATGGGCGGCAGCAAGCTGGACGGCATGGCCGCCGAGAATCCCGCCCTGGTGGAGTACTTTTTCGGCGACCGGGGTTGAGGAACCTGCGGACAGCCGTTGGCGGTACCCGCGAGTAATTTAGCTGGATGCTTCGGCGGCTTCTTCGCCCTGCTAGTGGTCGGTGATGAGTGCGTCCAGGGCGGCGGCTTTGTCGGCTTCGGTGGGCAGGGCGTAGCGGCGGGTGGTGTCCAGCGAGCCGTGGCCGAGGAGTTCGGCGACCAGGATGGGGTCTTTGCCGTCGCGGATGAGCTGGGTGGCGAAGGTGTGGCGCAGGACGTGCGGGCTGAAGGGTTCGGTGGGGTCGTCACCCAGGCCGACGGCGTCGCCGAGGCCGGTGATGATGTCGCGGGCGGCGCGGTCGCTCAGGCGGCCGCCGCGGTGGTTGAGGAACAGCGCGGCGTGGGTGCCGGCCCCCTTCCAATCGGCGCGGGCCCGCAGCCAACCGGTCAGGGCCTGGCGCAGGTCGGGGTGAACGGGCAGCAGGCGGATCTTGCCGCCGTCGCGGCCCTTGCCGCGGATGCGGAGTTCGCCCTTGCGGGCCGACAGGCGCACGTCGGCCAGGTCGAGGCCGACGACTTCGGAGATGCGCAGGCCGGCGTAGTAGGGCAGCAGGGCGATGGCCTTGTCGCGCGGCGGCGCGGTGAGCTGGACGTGGCGGATGTAGCGGCGGGTGCGCCGGGCGTCCAGGGCGCGGGGTGCGGTGCGGCGGGTGTCGCGTTCGCGGCGGGCCTGGGGCTTGCCGAGGCCGCAGCGGGCGTAGAAGTCGTCGATGGCCGACAGGTAGGTGTCGATGGTGTTGGGGGCGCGGCGGCCGTTCTTCAGATGCCGGCGGAAGTCGCGTACGGCGCCGGTGGCGGCGACGGGGTCGGTGAGCGGGTCGCCGTCCAGGGCGCCGGCGTCGGCTTGGTCGGCCAGCCAGGCCAGGTAGCCGCGCAGCCTCGAGACGTACTTGGTCTTGGTGGAGTCGGCCAGCGGGGCGTGCGCGAGCGCGGCGGTGTAGCCGGCCAGGACGGCGGCGTGCGGAGCGGAAAGCGGAAGGGCCCGCGACCGGCGTGTGTTTCCGGAAGCTGATCCGACCGGTTCCGCGAACTCTGCGGGCCTGTTTCCGGAAGTCACTCCCACAGTCTACTTCCGGAATTGAGCGATTCCGGAAGTTGTGGGGTAGAATAAAGGTACCGAGGACTTTTCGAGCGTTGGCATTCAGGTCTGCGTCACCCGCGGCGAACCACCACCGGCCTCTTGGGGCCCGGACAGGTTAGGCGACATGACGCTGACACTTCTTTCTCGGCGTGCACCGCTCAGCTTCGCCTCATCGGCGATCCCCCTGGCCGATTCCGCGCTACGGCTCAGCCTCCACCCGGTGCCGAATCGGCGAGCCATGGTGGACGGGGCCTGGTGGCCCTACTCCCGCAATGCGGCCGCCGAACTACCCGGCCTCATCGCCGCCGTCGACCGGTTGCTTGATCGAGTCACGCTCCGCGTCAGCGTCCATGGCGATACGTGGCAGAGCCTCCCACGCCGCATCCCGGCCCGCGGCCGGCAGATCCGCATCAGCTGGTCCCGCCACACCGACCCGCGCGTGATCACTCTCAGATTCGCCACCGGAGAGCCAGTGATCTTGCTGATCATCCCCTCGGGCACCGCCACCGGCGCCGCCGAGGCCACGCTCAAACTCACCGCCCAGGACACCGCCGGCCTGACGCCCGACGACATCCTCACCCTGGCGAAGCTGCCATCCCACCCCGCGGCGCGCCCGACCCTCCGTGCGGCGATCGCCGGCAGCTCGGCCAACTGAGACAACGAGGTCGGGTCGATCATCGGCCAGGAGACGACCACCTCAACCAACCGGCCGTCAGCACCGGCGTGACCCACGTGCCGCCTGCCGGCCGGATCGAGCGGCCCAGGCACCGCCCCTACGGGCGGCGGCCCGATCTCCGGCCGGCAGGCATCCCGTCCCCTTTCAGCTTCTCCAGTGAGGAAACTTCCATGACCGTCATCGACACCGCCCCACTCAGCGGCGCGACCGCCTCGGTACCGACCCTCGTGCATCTGTCCGGGAACATCGGCATCTTCAGCACAGCTCAGCTGCGCCAGCGACTGATCAACACCCTCACCCACAGCAGCGGCCTGCTCGTCCTGGACCTGTCCCGGGTCACCTTCTGCGGGGCCGGCGGGCTGGGTGTGCTGGTCGGCGTGCAAGGCCGTGCCCGGGCCCAGGGCATCACGCTGGCCCTGACCGGCCTTCCCCCGTTCATGGCCCGGCTGCTGCGCAGCGCCGGCCTGGACCACCGCTTCCCGATCATGGCATGACCGGCACGCCCACCACCCGCAACGCCGCCGCGGCGGGTTATGACGGCAGCTCGCCGTTCCCCCGGTCCGCAACGCCCGCGCGGGCCGGCATCGTCCCGGTGACGCTGACAGCCGCGATCGTGGTCGCGCCGTTCATCGCGCTGGGCGCAGGCGTCTGGCTGGCGTGGGGAAGCGGGGTCAGCCTCACCGACCTGCTGCTGGCCGCCGTCTTCTACGTGGTGACCGGGCTGGGGGTGACGGTCGGCTTCCACCGGCTGCTGACCCACGGTTCCTTCACCGCCCGCCCGTGGCTGCGCGTCGTCCTGGCCGTGGCCGGGTCGATGAGCTTTCAGGGCAACCTGATCGACTGGGTGGCCGTCCATCGCCGCCACCACGCCTTCACCGACCGGCCCGGCGACCCGCATTCCCCCTACCGCTACGGCACCGGTCCCGGCGGGCAACTGCGTGGCCTGACCCACGCCCACCTGGGCTGGCTGTTTTCCAGCGAGCCCACCTCGGCCGCACGGTATGCCCCCGACCTGCTGGGCAACGATCTGGCCATGCTGCGCATCTCGCGCGCCTTCCCCGCCTGGTGCGCCGCCTCCCTGCTCCTGCCGTTCGTGGCGGGCTGGGCGATCAGCGGCAGCTTGTACGGCGGGCTGACCGCGTTCATCTGGGCCGGCCTGGTCCGCGTGGCTCTGCTGCAGCACGTCACCTGGAGCGTCAACTCCCTGTGCCACATGATCGGCACCAGGCCCTTCAAGACCCGCCGTCACGACCGCTCCACCGATCTGTGGCCGCTGGCCCTGCTGTCCTTCGGCGAAAGCTGGCACAACGGCCACCACAGCCAGCCCGGCTGCGCCCGGCACGGCCGCGGCCCTCGCCAGATCGACCCCTCCGCCGGGCTGATCCGGCTGCTGGAACGGCTTGGCTGGGCCACCAACGTGCGCTGGCAACCCGCCGACGGCCTCCAGCACCGTCGCATGGTGGCCGGCAAACACACACTGCGCACCACCATGCACCACCTCGGCGGCGCCTCCACCGCCAGGCGGCCACCGCGGCGCACGCCTGGCTGATGGCCGCCGACCCGGCTCCGGGGCCCGGCCGTCAGGGACGATTCCTGACTGAACGTCCCTACCCAGAGCTAAGTGCCCGTGTACAAACTGATCCCTGTCGTGCAGCGTTGGACTGATATCAGGCGAAACCATGACGTAGAGCGAATCTCATGCGACATAAAGTGACCTTCCGGTAGCAACGGTGGTTATCCAAGCCCCGCCACCAACCGGAAGGTCTGCCGCCGTTGTACGCCACAGCCCCCATCACTGTCGCCCGTAACGACGAAACTGCCTGCTCGTGCGTGGCCTGCCGGTACGGCCGCGGAACCGACCACCCGATCCGGGCACCCCGCTACACCACCGACATGACCGACGAGGAATGGCAGGCCATCAAGCCGTTGATGCCCTGGCCGGCCTGGTTGCACGGCAACGGCGGACGACCCGAGAAGTACTGCCGCCGCCTGATCATGGACGCCATCCGGTACGTGGTCGACAACGGGATCAAGTGGCGCAACCTGCCCGCCGACTACCTGGCACCCTGGCGCACCGTCCACTCGATCTTCACCCGCTGGTGGCAGGACGGTGATCTCTACGCTCTGCACAACGACCTGCGCGAACAGGTCCGGATAGCCGACGGGCGCGAACGGGAGCCCAGCGCGGGGATCATCGACTCGCAGTCGCTGCGGGCCGCCGAGACCGTCGCCACCCACTCGCGCGGATACGACGCGGCCAAGAAAGTGCAGGGCACCAAGCGGCACGTCATCGTGGACACCCTGGGCCTGCTGCTGGTCGTCATCGTCACCGCCGCCAGCGTCCAGGACCGCGACGGCGCCAAGCCCGCACTGACGCTTCTGCGCGACTGGTACGAGCGGATCACCCTGATCTGGGCCGACAGCGCCTACGCAGGCAAGCTCGTAACCTGGGCCCTAAAGCACCTCCAGCTCACCCTGCAGATCGTCAAGCGCAGCGACGACGCCAGCGGCTTCGTGGTCCTTCCTCGCAGGTGGGTGGTGGAGCGCACACTGTCATGGATCTCTCAGCGCAGGCGGTGCGTCCGAGACTACGAGCGCTTATCCGAACACCACGAAGCCATGGTCCTCTGGGCAATGATCATCATCATGGGACGACGACTCGCACGATCCACATCTCCCCAATCAACCTGACGATCAGTTTGTACACGGGCACTAAGGACGGCAGGTGAGTGATGGCCAACGCCCGACCTCCGCAGCGACCAGGTCCTGGCAGTGGCGTGGACCAGGCCCTGGCCGGCGTCTTGAAGGCGGTCAGCACAGCCTCGCGCACTCTCGCCCTTCAGAACGCGATGAGCATGGCCTGCCACGGCGACCGGCAGCGGCTCGCCGCGTGTCTGGAGGCGATGACGCCTGCTCAGCTCGTTGAGGTAGCCGCCGCCGCACGATTGCTCAGCGCCGCGGCCGACCAGGCGCTGGACAAACCGGCGGCCCGCACGCAGTGACCGACGAGGGGACCGGCTGCCGGGGACCGTGGCCGGTCAGCGCGGTCCGGGCCAGTGGGCGGCCTGGTCGAGGCTGGCATAGGACGGGAACATGTCCACGAGCCGGGTGACGGACAGCAGCCGCGCCAGCGGCCCGTGCACCCCGATCAAGCGCAGCCCGCCGCCGCGGCCTTCGGCCTCGCGCTGGCCGGCGATCAGAGTCCACAGCCCGGAGGAATCGCAGAAGGCCAGCCGTGCGGCATCCACGACGATCTTCGGTGGGGCCTCGGTGAGCAGCTCGTTGAAGGCCTGCCTCAAGGGCAGTTGTGTGGTGCTGTCAAGTTCGCCTTCCAGCTGGACCAGGTGGAAGCCGGGGCGTTGGCGTACGGTGATGGCAAGTTCTGTCATGATCGGCCGTCGATTGTCGGTGGATGTCGTCCTGCCCGCCCCCGCAGCGCAGAACGGCTATATCGGACATTCGCGGGTGCCCCTACCCCGTGATGTCGTGACTTTGCCCGCGCGGCCGTCAGGTAAGCAACTTGTACCCGCGGGATCTTTGTGGCGGGCCTGATCTCGTGGCGCGGACTCGGGTGATGTTCACGTCACTCAGCCGAGGCGGTGGTCAGGCCGCCTCGTCCGGGCCTCCGGTAGGGCGGCGTGGCGCTGTGCCGGCGGCGTGGGCTTAGGCGCTGTTACGAGGGGCGACATCGCGTGGCGGCCCCGGCGTCGGCCATGCCCCGCACCCGGGCCAGCAGACGACACGTTCTACACGCGTGGCCTGTTGGGGGTGGCCGGTGCCGGACTGTCTCCTGTTCGGCTGAGCGTGGTCTCGCCGGCAGGGTTCATGAACTGGAAGCTCAAGGGGCGTGGGGTGGCGTCGATGCGGCGTGCGTACCAGCGTTGCACGGCGTGGTGTGCGAGGTCGAGATCGAGGGTCTGCTGAGGGAGCAGGAGGCGGTGGTTGTCCGGAGTGGTGTGGACGCTGCCCTGCTGCCAGAGGCGATGGGCCTGCCGGCGTTCGCGCTCAGGTACCTGGGGGCCGCAGGACAGATCCAGCCGCCATTCGCGCAGGACCTCGCCGTCGCTGTCGATCTCGCACAGCGCTCCGGCGATGAAGCAGGTGCCCGTTGCCGTGATGGGCACCGCCCGGTAGAGGGGCCTGTCGATGTCGCGCAGCCAGTGCACAGTGTGATCCTCCCTGTCACGTGGTGGGGCCCGCGTGTCGGCTCTCCTCCTCTGGAACGGCCGGTCAGGGCGCGGGACGGCGGCGGGCAGGCTGTCGAGGCTGTCCGCCTTCGTTATCCCAACCGGCCAGGCCGAGCGCGTTCGCGGCGGTGTCGAGGCCGGCGGGGGCGGAGGTGGTG
>NZ_SMLD01000210.1:0-14834 GCF_004352805.1 Nonomuraea mesophila | reverse complement strand
CCCCACCCGGCCCTCGCTGAGATAGCCGGTGCCGCCCGCGCCCGCGATGACCGGCTGCCAGCCCAGCAGGCGCGCGGCCTGCGCGGCGTAGGTCTCCCAGCGCGGCACCGGCCCCGACCCGACGGTGAAGCTGTCACCCACGAACATCACGACCGGCGTGGCCGGCCGCACGACGGGCGTGGCGGGCACGAGCGGCGGGGAGGCCTCCGCGCCGGCGTTGCACCCGCACAGGAACGCCGTGCACAGGCCCATCAGCGCGAGAACCGGCGCGATCCGGGAGCGACACGTCAGGCCGCGCATGACCACCTCTGAGGGCTAGGCTGCCGATATGACCTACGACCTCCACGGGCGGACGCAACGGCTCGAACTGTCAGACCAGGATCTTCGCGACTTCGAAGCCGTGGTGCTGGAGTCGTCGCCTGAGGGGATCGTGCTGAGCAGGTCGGCATTCTATCCAGGTGGGGGCGGCCAGCCGGCGGATCACGGAGTTCTGCTCTGGCAGGGGGTCGAGACCCGCATCGTCGGGGCGCGCAAGGGCGACGACCTCCAGCTGATCCCGGCGGAGGGCGACCCCGTCCCGCCGGCCGGCACGGTGGTCGAGGCCGCGGTGGCCGACGAGCGGCGTTCGGCCCTGATGCGCACCCACTCGGGGCTGCACGTGCTGTGCGGAGTGGTGTTCCGCGACTACGGCTGCCTCGTCACCGGCGGCAACATGGACGAGCTGGCCGCCAGGATGGACTTCAACCTGCCCGAGGTGCCCCCGGGGTTCAAGGAGGCCGTCGAGGACGCCTGCAACGCCGAGATCGCCGCCGACCGGCGCATCGACGTGCGCGTGCTGCCGCGGGCCGAGGCGTTCGCCATCCCCGACATCATCCGCACGGCCACCAACCTCGTGCCCGAGACCGTGCAGGACGTGCGCATCGTCGACGTCGTCGGCCTTGACACCCAGGCCGACGGCGGCACCCACGTGGCCTCCACCAAGCAGATCGGTCACATCAAGGTCGCCAAGATCGAGAGCAAGGGCCGCGGGTTCCGCCGCCTGCGCATCCAGATCTCCAGCTGACCGATGTGCACCACGCTGGACTGATAGGTCCGAACCGATACGATTTGCCGCCATGGGTATCAGACTCACGATGGCCGCCGTCGCGGCCACCGCTCTGACGTTGACCGCAGCCCCCGCCATGGCGGCGCAGGCCGGGATAACGGACGAGGTGACGATGACCCTCGGCAAGGACGGCACCCTGCACGTGGTCGAGAAGATCACGGGGGCGTCGGGGGGGCTCAAGCGCACGTTCATCACCAGGACCAGGCACGACGACGACAACGACCGCCTTTACCAGATCTCCAACGTCAAAGGCGGCACCTACGCCGACGGCGTGCTCACCGTGACGGGCGGGACGGTGGAGTACGACGTCAAGGGCGCGGTGACGCCGTCAGGCGGCGTCGAGGAGCTGCGCTGGTTCGCCGTGAACGGCTGGAACCAGCAGGTCGCCAAGGCGACCGTCAAGGTGAGCGGCCCGGGGCAGGTGCAGAACCTGTCCTGCTTCGCCGGCGAGCTGACCTCGGCGATCGGCTGCACCTCGGCGTCCATGGACCACACGGCCACCCAGGCCGAGTTCGAGCAGGAGAACATCGCACCGGGCGACGCGCTGACCGTGGTCGTCGGTTATCCGAAGGGTTCCAGCACCGGCACCCCCATCCTGGAGAGACGGTTCTCACTGGCCTCCGCGTTCACCCTCGACCTCGTCACCGGCGGCGCCCTGGCCGCGCTGCTGGTCCTGCTGCTCGGCGGGTTCGGCCTGCTCTACTGGACGCGCGGCCGGGACGCCCGGGTCGCCGACCACGACAAGGACGCGATCAACCCGGTGCAGAACGGGCATTTCGCTCCGCCCGACGGAGTACGTCCCGGCCAGATCGGCACGCTCGTGGACGAACAGGCCGACGTCGTCGACGTCACGGCCACGATCGTCGACCTCGCGGTCCGCGGCTACCTGCGCATCGACGAGCAGCCCCGCCAGACGTACGACGCGCCCGACTGGATGCTCGTCAGGCTGCCCAGCGCGCCCGTCAACACGCTTCTGCCGTACGAGCGGGCGCTCTACGACGCCATCTTCGACGGCCGTGACGCGGTGCTGCTGTCGCAGTTGTCCGGTTCGTTCACCTCCCATCTGGGCGAGGTGCGCGACGCCCTCTACGCGGACGTGGTCGAGCAGGGCTGGTTCGCCCGGCGCCCCGACACCGAGCGCACCCGGTGGACGACCATCGGCGTGGTGCTCATCGGCGTGGGCCTGCTGTCGACGGTCGCGCTGGCCTGGTTCACGACGTACGGGCTGCTCGGGCTGGCGGTGATCATCGCGGGTGGCGCGCTGGCCGTCGGCGGGCAGTACATGCCGGCCAAGACCGCGAAGGGCTCGGCGGCGCTGGCGCACACCATGAACTTCCGCGACTTTCTCTTCTCCGGCGAGCTGGGCGACGTGCCCGAGCAGCACAGGGTGGAGCTGTTCTCCCGCTATCTCCCCTATGCCGTGATCTTCGACGGGGTGGAACACTGGTCGCGGGTGGTGGCCTCGGTCACGGGCAACGGCCACCAGTCGGACAACCTCTACTGGTATCACGGCCCCGCGGAGTGGGACCTGTCGAAGTTCGCCGGCTCGATGCGTACGTTCACCACGACGACCTCGGGCGCCATCTCCGCCAGCCGGCAGTTCCGCACCCTCTGACGCGGGCCCCGCTCAGCGCAGGCGGACCCGTAGCTCGCCGACCGGACGGCCGCCGCCGAGCACCGGCGGGGCGCCCAGCTCGGCCAGCTCGGGGGCGTCGAGGCCGAGGGAGCGCAGCGCCGCCACCGTGACGGCGACGCGGGCGCGCTGCGAACCGTCCTCGATCTTGATGATGCCGGCCCGCCCGTCCTCGAACACGAACGCGTCGAACGCCTCAGCGCCCGCCTTCACCATGAGCCCGGGCAGCGCCCGCATGAGCGCGGCCTCCGGCCGCTCGGTGCCGGAGGTCCATTCGGGGTGGGTGCGCATCGCGTCGAAGATCTTGCGTTCGTACGAGTCGGGCGACGACAGCGCGTACGCACGGAACGCCTTGACCACCCCGAGCATCGACACGAACATCAGCGGCGCCCCGCACCCGTCGACTCCGGTGGCCGCGATCCGCTCCCCCGTCAGCTCCTCCACCGTCTCGCGGATCGTGCGCTGAAGCGGATGGCTGGGCTCCAGGTAGGTCTCCGTCGGCCAGCCGTTGGCCACGCAGGTGGCCAGCATGGCGGCGTGCTTGCCGGAGCAGTTCATGTGGACGCGGCTGCGCTCGGTCACCGTCCGGTCGAACGGGTGGTCCTCAGGGCAGCGCAGGGCCGTCTCCTCCAGCCCCACCTCGGCGAGGATCTTCCTGACGCCGTCGACGTGGAACGGCTCGCCGGAGTGGGAGGCGCAGGCCAGCGCGAGCAGCTCGTCCTCCAGCCGCAGGCCGGCGCGGAGCATGCCGAGCGCCTGCAGCGGCTTCAGCGACGAGCGTGGCGAGGCGGGCACGTGCACCGCGCCCCTGGTCTCGGCCAGGCGCCCTTCGGCGTCCACGGTCAGCATGCGGGCCTGATGCGTGGACTCCACGAACCCCGACCTGACGACTTCCACAACCACCGACATGTCACGACCCCTTTCTGGACGAGTCTACGGACGGTTCCATCTGGGCCAGAATGGATGTCCATGCGAGCAGTCGTACAACGAGTGAGTTCGGCATCGGTCGAGGTGGACGGGCGGACGGCGGGGGCGGTCACCGAGCCGGGCCTGCTCGTCCTGGTGGGCGTCACCCACAGCGACACGCGCGCCGAGGCCGCCAGGCTCGCCGCCAAGCTGTGGGGCCTGCGCGTCCTGCACGGCGAGAAGTCGTGCTCCGACGTGTCGGCGCCGCTCCTCGTGATCAGCCAGTTCACGCTCTACGGTGACGCCCGCAAGGGCCGCCGGCCCACCTGGCAGGCCGCGGCCCCTGGGCCGGTCGCCGAGCCGCTGGTGGAGGCCGTCGTGGACGAGCTGCGCGCGCTGGGCGCGCACGTGGAGACCGGGGTGTTCGGCGCCGACATGAAGGTCTCGCTCGTCAATGACGGCCCCATCACCATCGTTCTGGAGGTGTGAGGCCTCAGCGGATCCGGCGGCGCAGCGACGGGTCGATGGTGACGTTGCGGCCCGCGTCGGGCGGCACGATGACCTCCTGCGTGGCGGCCACCCCGCCGGCCAGCAGCGACGCGTCCACCGGCACCGTGCGCTTGACCACGGCAAGCGCGATCGGGCCCAGCTCGTGGTGGCGTGCCGCCGTGCCGATCACCCCGACCTCCTGGCTTTCGAAGATCACCGGGGCGCCGTGCGGGGGCAGCGTGTCGACGCTGCCGTCGAGGTGGAGGAACACCAGGCGGCGCGGCGGATGCCCCAGGTTGTGCACGCGCGCCACGGTCTCCTGGCCGCGGTAGCAGCCCTTGGTCAGGTGGACGGCCGAGCCGACCCAGCCGACCTCGTGCGGGATGGTCTTGTGGTCGGTCTCGAACCCCAGCCGCGGTCGGCCCGCCTCGATGCGGAGCGCTTCGTAGGCCCACAACCCGGCCAGCGGTCTGCCCAGGTGCTCGCCGAGCTCGGCCCGCGGCACCAGGTGGTCCTCGCCGGCCGTGGACAACACCGCCAGGTCGTCGACCCGTGACACCTCGACCCGCAACATGAACCGCATCCGGTCGAGATAGTCGACGAGGCTCTGCGCGGTGCCCGGCTCGACGTGGGCCAGCACGCTCTCGCCGTCGTCGACCAGCGTCATGTGGTGCTGCACGCGGCCCTGCAGGTCGAGGTCGAGCGTCTGGGTCCACTCGCCGGGGGGCAGCGTGTCGAGCTTCTGCGAGGTCAGGTCGTTGAGCCATTTCAGCCGGTCGGCGCCCGCGACGCGGATCACCTCGCGGTTGCTGCGGTCGACGACCGCCTCCCCCTTGGCCAGCGCACGCTGCTCGGCGAACAGGTCGCCGTAGTGGGCGGCTACGTCGGAGTCCGGCTCGTCGGCGGCGACGGCACCGGGAAGGTCGAGCAGAGGGCTACGCATGCCCCCAGGCTATCGGCAGTCGCGACAGCGCCCGAAGACGGTCAGGTGGTGCACGTCGGCGACGAACCCGAGCTCTGCGTCGAGGCCCTTGACCAGGCCGTCGGCCATCTCGGGGCGCACCTCGATCACCTCGTCGCAGCCCCGGCACACCAGGTGCACGTGGTCGGCCTCGGAGGCCAGGTGGTAGGTCGGCGCTCCGTGCCCGAGATGGGTGTGGGTGACCAGGCCGAGCTCTTCGAGCAGCTCCAGCGTGCGGTAGACCGTCGAGATGTTGACGCCGCGGGCCGTCTCACGGACCTTGACGCAGATCTCCTCCGGCGTGGCGTGCATCAGCTCCTTGACCGCCTCGAGGACGAGCTGGCGCTGGGGGGTCACGCGGTAGCCCTTGGCGCGGAGTTGCTCGTGCCACTGCGTCTCCGTCATGCCCCGAGTGTAAGGCGCGTGGCCGGGACCTGCTGCCGGACGGCCGGACGATATTTGCTTGCCCCTTCGGCGGGGGAGCACATAACTTCGTTGGTACGCGGAAAGGAGGTGGTCCTAACAATGGTGATTCATAGTTGGACTAGCGAGGTGGTTGTCCGCTAGCGCTGCGGACTCGTTGTCTCGTGGCGTTCGCGAATACGAGGCAACCGCCGGGGCCCCTGGCAGCCGGAGGGCGGGATGTCATCCCGACCATGGTCCATCCGGCCCGTCTGCTCGGCAGGCGGAGTGTCGCCCGGGGCCCTTCTTCATGTCCGGACCCGTGTGTCAGTGCTGACCCCTGGGTGAGATGCCCAGCTTCTCGCACGCGTCGCGGTAGAGGCGTACGACGGCCATGCGCACCTGCGAACGCTGGGTCAGCGTCTCGCCCCACGGCACCCGCACCCGCTCGCCGCCGTCCACCGTGAACTCGATGCCTTCGGCGTCGACGTCGCTCGTCACGGCGGTCGTCGCCTCCGGCCGGCCTCCGAGCCCGCGTACGATGATCAGTGCGTCGTCGGGGTGGTCGTCGTTCATGTGACTTTTGATCGCCTGGACGGCGGCGGGTGTGAATGGCGTGCTCATCGGCTCACGCTACCTTCTTCAGCTCCGCCGACATGTGGTCGGTGAGCGGGTGTCCGACGGCGGCCATCTCGTAGGCCCACATGAGATTGCCGTTGACGAGGCCGTAGAGCCGGTGACCCGCGGTGTATTCCTTGGCCGACTCCGTGCGCGCCACCACGTCGGTGCGCAGCTCGATCTTGTTGAAGACGACCTCGCCGATGTAGATCTCGACGATGCCGGTCGGGTGCGCGAGCACCACCTCGACCTGCCTGCCGGGCTGCGGGCGCCAGTAGCCCGACTCCGTGGCCAGCGGCCTGACCCGGTTGCCGGCGTCGTCGAGCAGCCACGTGCGGCTGACGTACGTCAGGAACGGTTTGCCGTTGTGGCCGAACTCGATCTCCTGCCCGAAGTTGAAGCTCTCGATCGTCGGGTAGCCGCCCACGCCGGCGCCTTCCCACCGCCCCAGCAGGAACGCGATCGGCTCCAGGTCGGGGTGCACCTCAGGTTCTTCCATGCTCCCCAAGCGTAGTGCGGGGCGTTAGGGTGACGGGCATGGCACGATCTCTGGTGATCAAGGTGACCGCGGGAGCCGACGCGCCCGAGCGCTGCAACCAGGCGTTCACGGTCGCGGCCGCCGCGCTCGCGAGCGGTGTTCCCGTTTCTCTCTGGCTGACCGGCGAGGCGTCGTGGTTCGCGCTGCCGGGGCGGGCCAAGGAGTTCAGCCTGCCGCACGCCGCCGATCTCAGCGATCTGCTCGACGCCGTGCTGGCCGGCGGGCGGGTGACGCTCTGCACGCAGTGCGCCGCCCGCAGGGAGATCACCGTCGACGACCTCATCGACGGGGTGCGCATCGCCGGGGCGCCGGCGTTCGTCGAGGAGGCGGTCGCCGAGGGCGCCCAGGCCCTCGTCTACTGACCGGCCGCCGCGGGGAGCGGCTCGCCGGTCTCCAGCAGGGTCTTCAGGCTGCTGGCCAGTTCGGGCCAGCCTTCGCTGACGGCGTCGCGCACGGCGCTGTCCGGCGGGAAGCCGCCGTGCACGATGGTCAGCCTGACCATCTCGCCGGCCTGCCCGATCTCGAAGGTCACCGTTGACCTGGGCTCCGCGGCCATCTCGGCGCGCGTCTCGCCGCTCAGGCCGACGCTCTCGGCGAACTCCGGCGTGAAGGTGTGCCACGTGTACGCCAGCCGGCGCGGCGGGTCGGCCTCCAGCACGACCTGTTCGGGGTCCTCCATCGTGACGCCGAACTGCTTCCAGGTCACGGTCGATCCGACCGTCCAGTCGGATTCGAGCTCCACGCCCCAGTAGCGCCTGGTGAACGCGGGATCGGTCAACGCCTGCCAGAGGCGTTCCGGTGTGGTCCTGATGTAGGTCGTGTAGACGAAATCGTGGCTCGTCATGGAAGTGCTCTCCAATGCCGTCTTGAGGTCGCTCAGGGCGCGGGCCCGGTGGCGGTCGTATCGGGTGATCCAGCGGTCCGCGATGGCGTTGATCGGCACGGCGTTGAGGTGGTGCAGCTTCTCCCGGCCGCGCCACACGGTGGTCACCAGGTTGGCCGCCTCCAGCACCCCCAGATGCTTGCTGACCGACTGCCTGGCCATGTCGAGCTCCGCGCACAGCTCGCGAAGGGTCTGCCCGCTGCGCGTGTTCAGGCTGTCCAGCAGCCTGCGCCGGCTGGGGTCGGCCAGCGCCTTGAACACCTCGTCCATCTACCGCCGTCCCAATTCATGCAGCCTTGCGGCTGCCTTTTTCACGATAGGCAGCCAATTGGCTGCATGTCAACGGGCGTACGCCTCTTCGGCCCGGCGGTTCGGCGGTCAGTCGGGCAGGACGGACGCGAGGCGTTCCTGGCGGAGGGCTTCGTAGCGGGAGTCGTCGAGCGGCGCCAGGTCGCCCACGCACCACGAGAGCAGCAGGTCGGCCAGCGCCGGGTTGCGGGCCAGGGCGGGGCCGTGGAGGTAGGTGCCGACCACGTGGCCCGCGTAGCACCCTTCGAACCCGTTGCCGTTGCCGGTGCCCACGATCGTCCTGGACAGGGCCTTGACGCCGGGGCCGAGGTGGGTGACGCCCATGTGGTTCTCGAAGCCCGTCAGCGTGGGCAGGTTGAGCGCGGCGTCGACCTCCGCCACCAGCTCGCCCACCGCCCGCGCCGGCCCGCGGGAGCTGGAGATGTCGAGCAGCCCGATGCCGTCGACCGGCTGGCCCTCCTCGCCGCCGAACGTGCTGCCCATGATCTGGTAGCCGGCGCACACCGCCAGCAGCACCGCGCCGCCGGCGATGGCGCGGTGCAGGCCGCCGTCCCTGCGCAGGCGCTCGGCGGCCAGGATCTGGGGGCGGTCCTCGCCGCCGCCGATGAGATAGAGGTCGCCGGTCTCGGGCACCGGGTCGGCCGAGCGTACGTGGATCGTCTCCGTCTCGACCCCCCGCAGCTGCGCCCGCCGCTCCAGGACGAGCACGTTGCCCTGGTCGCCGTAGGTGCTCAGCAGGTCAGGGTAGATCCAGACGATACGCAGGGCGCTGTCAGACGGCACGACCGAACTCCGATCGGATCTGCTGGAAGGCGGTGTAGTTGGCGATCACGTCGACCTTGCCGGGCGGCTGCATGGCCAGCGCCTCGGTGAACGTGTCGCACAGCGTGAACGGCACCTCGGCCACGTCGAGCCGGAGCGCCAGGTCGAGGCGGCGCTCGCCGGTGACGAACACGGGCCGGCCGCGCAGGATGCGGTAGTCGACGTCCCACAACCACGACGTGTCGCGGCCGTCGGGGCCCTGGGCGTTGACCGACAGGATGATGGGCAGCTGCGGGTCTGCGACGTCGAACGCCTCCAGCCACCCCGCAGGATTCTTCGACAGCAGCAGCCGCGCGTAGCGGCCGTCACGCTCGACCGTGGTGTAGCGGCCCGCGACCGAGGTGACCTCGCGCAGCCGGGGCAGCGCCCGGTCGACCGGCACCCCGAACGCCGCCGCCACCGCCAGCGCCATCACGGCGTTGGAGCGGTTGGCCTGGCCGGGCAGCTGGATGTCGAGCAGCCACCGCTCGCCGGCGGGGTCGAGCGCCACGTCGTCGTCGACCGCCCACTGGGGCTCCGGCCGGTGGAAGGTGCACTCGCGGCACGCCCAGTCGGCGTCCTTGCGGTCGAGCGGGCCGCCGCACTCGGGGCAGCACCAGGAGTCTTCCTTCCACCGCTGCCCGCCGGCGACCCAGGTGACCTTGGCGGCCGTGGAGGCGCCCCAGGTGACGAGCGGGTCGTCGCAGTTGGCGATGACGTGGGTGGGCTTGCCCGACAGCGCCCTGCGCCACTTCTGCGCGAGCAGCCAGATCTCGGCGGCGCGGTCCATCTGGTCGCGGCTGAGGTTCATCAGGCAGACGACGCCCGCCCCGGTGGTGTCGAGCACCTCGGGCAGGTATTTCTCGTCCACCTCGAGCACGCCGTAAGGGGCTCCCTTGTGCTGGGACAGCGCCGAGACGTGGCCGGCCGGCATGTTGGCCCCGAACGCGTTGGTCGCCACCTCGCCGAGCTCCAGGAGCGCCGAGGTGACGAGCCTGGTCGTGGTCGTCTTGCCGTTGGTCGCGCTGATCAGCGCCAGCTTGCGGTCGTGGGCCAGCTTGCGCAGCAGGTCGGGCTCGAGCAGCAGCCCGACCCGCCCGCCGATCACCGAGCCGTCACCGCGCCCGGTCATCCTGGACAGCGTGGCGGCACTACGGCCCAGGGCACTGGCGAGTTGCGCCCGCAGAGGAAGCTGGGTCATGTGCATGGATCCTAGTCGTGGTTGACCCCTTCGCCCGCCTACGTGAAGCAAAACACGGCCCTGGAGCCACCCTCAGGACGCCGGAACGGGGGCGGGCGACGGCGCCGCCGGCTCGGCGAACGTGATCTCCGGAGCACCGCCCTGGTCGAACGGCAGGACGAAGCGGCGCGGCCACGACAGCACCCCCTCCAGCCACCCGGCCCCCATCGTCTGCCCCACGTGCCGGAGCCGGGCCGAGGCCTCGATGCCGATGGCGACCGTCATGACGTCCCGCTGCACGGACTCGTTCTCGTCGTCCCCGAGGATCACCCGCCAGGCCAGCTCCCTGTTGCGGTCCATCTCCATCGACAGCGGGTGGTGGCGCAGCGCCTTGGCGCGGTGGCCGAGCAGCTCGGTGGGTGCGAGGTCGCCGACGCCGTTGCCGTTCGGCTGGCGGAAGAGGGCGTACTCCATGTGCGGCGCGGGGGTGCGCAGGTCGGGGGCCGGGCGGCCGTACGGGAAGAGCCGGTCCACCTCGTGCAGCCAGCGCACCTGCGGGATGACCCACGACGCCCCGGGCCGTTCGCCGCCGTTGTCGAGCGTGGCGAGCAGCCGCGTGGCCGTCTCCGCGGCCTTCTCCGTCAGCAGCGCGGGGTCGAACCAGCTCCGCAACGCCCAGGCCCGCCGCTGCACCGAGCGTTCGATCAGGGTGGCCAGCAGGCACTCCCTGCGCCGCGCCGGCAGGTCGGCCCAGGCGGCCGACAGGGAACGCGGCACGCCGGGCAAAGGCCGGTTGCTGACGAACGCCAGGACGACCGTCTCGCACCAGATCCGCAGCCACGCCCACTCCGGCGCGTCGGCGAGCACGTCGGCCTCGCGCAGCTCGACCAGCGTGCACGCCTGCCCGGTGCGGCACTGCTTGCCGCAGGCCGCGGACCTGCGGCCGCGGATGGGCGGCGGCGGTCCCGGCACGATCTTCTCCCTCGACTCCCCCAGCGGCACGCGCACCCGCAGCGGCCGGTCCATGCCGTCCGCGAAGACCGCGGCCGAGCCCGGCTGCAGCGAGACGACGTGGCGGGACTGCTCCTCGCTGAGGTTCATGGCGGCGCCGACGAGCCTCCTGTCGTCCTCGGCGGGCAGCCGGTGCACGACCTTCAGCGCGGTGTTCTTGACGACGTCGGAGACGAGCTTGGTCGGGATCTGCTCGGCGACCACGATGCCCTCGCCGTACGCCCTGATCTCGGCGAGCAGGCCGGCCAGCAGCTCGACGGCGTGGGTGGAGGCGCGGCCGTGGCCGCGGTCGCGCAGCAGCCGGTGGGCTTCCTCGATCACGATGACGTGCCGCAGCTCGGGCGACTTCTCCCGCCTGGCCCGCATGCGCAGGTGCTCCACGATCCTGATGATCAGCGTGCCCATGAGGAACGCCTTGTCCTCGTCGTTGGCGACGTCCTCGATGGCGAGGACGACGTCGCGTTCCAGCAGGCCGCCGATGTCGGCGGGGTGCCCGCCCTCGAAGAAGCGGCCCGCCGAGCCGACGCGCAGGGAGCGCAGCCGCAGCGAGATGAAGCCCTCGACGTCGGCCTGGACCTCGCGGCCGTAGCCGATCTCCTTGATGACGTCCATGGCGTGCTGCTGGAGCTGTTCGAGGGTGGGGACGCTGGGCGGGACGTTCGCGCCGGGCACGGCGCCGCCCGTGACGACGTCCCAGCCGGTGGCCTCGTAGACGCGCTGCAGGGCCAGCGACATGATCTGCGGGAACGGCTCCTCGGCGTCGAACGCGGCCATGAACAGCGCCCTGACCATGTCGATGTGCGCCTGGACGGGGTAGCCGGGCTCGGGTTCGAGCGGGTTGATGCTGAACGGCACGCCGTCGGGCGCCGACGGGTTGATCACCGTGAGGGGGTCGTCGATCCGGCCGGCCATGGCGGCGTACTCCGACTTGGCGGGTTCGATGGCCAGCCACGGGATGCGGGCCCTGCTGAGCTGCTCCAGCAGGTGCCGGACGGTCTGCGACTTGCCGGAGCCGGTCGCGCCCGTGATGAACGCGTGCCGGTTGAGCGTGGCCAGCGGCACCTGGAACATGCCGACGCCCCTGTCCTGGCCGTCGAGGATCTCGCCCAGCTCCAGCTCGCCCCCGTCGGCCTCGGACGTCACGTCGAAGAAGCCCGAGTCGAGCACCCGTACCCCTGGCACCTCCCGCCGGGGCAGCCCCGCCAGCGCGGCCAGCGCGCCCGCGGTCGCGGCGAACGGCGCCGCCGCCCCGTCGGACGGGTCCTGCATGGTGATGGCGAGGGCCTCCGACAGCGCGTGCACGGCGCCGTGCGAACTGCGCAGCCGGTACGGGTGGTGGCTCATCTCGACGGACCCGACGAGCACGGGCGCGATCTGCCGCAGTTCCTCGGCGGTGGCGCCGCCGGCCAGCACGCGAACGTTCCAGAGCCCCGCCTCGCGGAAGGCGTCCAGCTCCTGCATGCGGCGCTCGGCGCGCTCGGCGTCGAAGCGGGAGCGCTCGGAGGCGTCGCCGTACTGCCTGAGCACGTTGAGCTGGGTACGCAGGTGCGCCACCTCGGCGTCGAGCAGATCGGTCGGCTCGGCCACCACCAGCCACGCGAAGGGCCGCGACATGAGCGTCACCAGCGTCGACTCGAACAACGTCGGACGCTTCAGCTCGTCGGGGTCGAGTTCGGAGTATTCGCGCCCCCTGCCGCCCAGCGGCGGCGCCTGCCGCCCCGGGCACGGCGTCCAGACCAGGTCGGCCAGGTCGGCGAGGTATTCCTCGTCGAGCTGCACACCACGCGCCCCTCCGGGGAACAGCAGCGGTTGCGGCCCGCTCGGCCGGCCCGGCGAGTCGGTGGACCTGCGCGGTTGGCGCGGCGGCGAGAGCGGCCCCGCGTTCGTGATGAGTTCGAGCGGCGCACCCGACCCTCTCGACAACCAGCCGATCACGAACGGCCGGTCACGCTGCGCCGCCGAGAGCACCGCGGGAAGCACGGTGACGAAATCCCATTCCGCCGACGAACTTCGCGAGGGTGCTGCGATCGACTGGATCCGGTACCAGGGTCCGCTCAGCGAGACGCTCGGCTGCATTTCATTCCCCCACAGACGGTTCTTTGTTAAATTCCGCCAACCGTCAGCTCGTCGCCTTGACATTGACCATGTCATTGCCTGCCCTTGCGCCAGTCCAGGCGTGGCGGTGGTGGCCCGAGGTTCGGAGGGGGCTCTCCGTCGCCGTCCTGAGCGTGCGGGTCGAGGGACAACACGGCGTGGCGCACGTCCTCCAGTTCGCCGAGAGTGGTCTTGGGGAAGGACAGGATGGCCGGGTTGGCGTCGGCGAGCCGGACCCGCCTGCCCTGGGAGGTGGCGTCCGTGACGATCACCGACGTGGTGGGCAGCTGCTGGAGCTGGTGCGGCTCGACGAGGAACTCGCGCGAACGTTGCAGCACCCGCTCCTTCTCCGAGATCTTGTCGGCGGTCCTGCCCCACTCGGTGGACTCCGCGATGTCGCCGGCCAGGTCGTGGCTCTCGTCGCGGTCCTGCGGGTCGTCCTCCACCTGCGCGACCGTGGAGATGTAGCCGCCGTCGAGCCCCGGCAGCGAGTCGCTGATGGTCTCGGTGAGCTGGGCCAGCTCCAGCCGGTGCTCGGTGCCGACGTGCTCGCTGGCGACGCGGGCGTCCTCGGCGTTGCCGAGCCGCATGAACGCCACCGCCGCGTGCCCGCGGCCCAGCCGCTCGCGTACGGTCGGCGTCAGCGACCTGTACGTCAGCACGAGCCCCGTACGCGAGGTCTCGCAGGCGTCCATCAGCCGGTCGAGCACGTCGCCCCTGAGCTTGTCCGCGCCCGCGACGATGATCGTGTGGTACCAGGGCCGGTCCGAGGCGGGCGACTGGCGCAGGATGTGGGTGAGCGCGGTGGCCACGTACGTGCCGAGCACCCGGTTGCCGAACACGCCCGCCTGGCGGTCCATGCTCACCACGCGCAGGCGGGCGGGCGGCAGGCGTACGGCCTCGGTGCCGAGCGACTCCAGCTTGCGCAGCTGCGACTCCAGCGCCCAGGCCCGCTCGATCACCACGCGGTCGCTCACCCCGCGGCCGAACAGTGTGCCGATGCGCTCCAACTGCGTAGCGGTGAGCAGCCCGAACCTCAGGTCGTCGCGCGGGTCGCCCACCTGCGCCAGCGCCCGCAGCGCGGCGGTGACCTGGCTGATCGTGGCGTTCTCCCCGAGCACTTCGAGCACCCGCTCCAGGATCGCGTTGTCGAAGCTGAGGTCGCGGGTGCTGCGGTGCTCCTCGCTGACGCTCACCACGTGCGCCAGCACGTCGGCGAACGCCTCGGGCTTGAGCGTGGCGCCCAGGTCGAGCTTGGGCAGGTCGGTCGGGAGCACCCAGACCAGCGGGTCGTCGCCGCCCTTGCGGGCCAGCTCGATCAGGTCCTTCGCGATCGCGCCCTCCGACAGGTCGAGCACGGTCAGGTGGCCGCCGCTGTAGAGCCGGGTCGCCCCGAGCAGGGTGATCAGCGCCGACCACCCGGGTAACGTGCCGCCCGCCACGTCGATGCGGTCGAGCTCGTCGGGCACGGCGACGGCGTACCAGGTGAGCTGCTTGTCGTGGCGGTCCTTCGACTCCTGCCACTCGCGGTAGCGCTGGGCGTGCTCCTCCTGTGCGCGGAACAGCTCCCGGTCGCGTTCGCGGCGCCGGCGTTCGTCCTCGGCCTGCTGCTCCTGCACCCGGTGTTTCACCGCCTTGTCGCCCTGCGCCAGGGCGAACGTGCAGATGCCCGCCGCGCCGCCGGCGGCGACCAGGCCGAGCAGCGCGAACGACCACGCGAGGTAGCCCGCCGCCGCGACGGACAGGATCAGCGCGACCACCACCAGCATGGACGTGCGGAAGCGGCGGAGGGGCCGGCTGAGCATGTCCTCCTGGAGGCGCTCGCGGCGCAGGATCTCAAGCCGGGCGGGGTCGTCCTCGTCGGCTGAGGGCTGCTCCTCGACGGGGGACGGGCGCTTGGGGGG
>NZ_SMLD01000020.1:0-84616 GCF_004352805.1 Nonomuraea mesophila | reverse complement strand
GGTGTGCAGGGCCTGGGCGTCGTCGGGTGCGTCGACCTGCCAGGGCTGCGTCTGCGGCCAGTGGTCCTGGCGCCAGGGGTACTCGGGATCGGTGGGGGGTGCTGCGGAAGCAGGGGTCGCCATGAGGCTCACCGGGATCATCACGATGATCGCGGGTAAACCCGTCAGCAGCTTCTTCAGGGCGTTCACGGATTGACGGTATAGAGGGATTTGTCGGAGATCAACGATCAGACGACCCCCGACGTGCCGACTCACCCGAACCGGGCCTCCACCAGGCTCAGCAGTCCTCGCAACTGCTCGCGCTGCTCCTTCGACAACACCGCGAACAACTCCTCGCCCGCCTGCCCGCGCGCCTCGCGCGCGCGCTCGGCGAGGTCACGGCCCTCCTGCGTGATGACGACCAGGGTGGAGCGGCGGTTGGCCGGATCGACCTGCCTGAGCGCCAGGCCCGACTCCTCCAGGGCGTCGACGACGGGCGTGAGCGAACGCGGCACGATCCGCAGCTCGTCGGCGAGGTGCACCATCCGCAGCGGGCGTTCGGCGTCGGCCAGCACCCGCAGCGCCCGCGCCTGGCCGGGGCTGAGCCCGAGCGGCTCCAGCCGTCGCGCGTAGCCGTGGCGGAGCCGTCTGCCGACGAGCTGGAAGAGCTCCGCGAGCTCCGTGTCTGCCATACCGACAAGCTTAGCGGTAACAACTATGAGCTAACCTCTGTTTGAGCTGACATCAGAAAGGAGCCTCCCTTGGCGGACGAACCCCGCGCGCCGCTCGGGCGCATCGCCGCGCTGTTCGGCGCCTATCGCGGCCGCCTCGCCACGGTGGGCCTGTTCATCCTGCTGTCGTCCCTGGTGTCGCTGGCCTCGCCGTTCCTGCTGCGCGAAGTGCTCGACGTGGCCATCCCGTCGAGGGACACCGGGCTGCTCGCGCTGCTGGCGCTCGGCATGATCCTCGTGGCGGTCACGACCAGCGTCTTCGACGTGCTGCAGACGCTGATCTCGACCACGGTCGGCCAGCACGTCATGCACGACCTGCGCATCGCGGTCTACGGGCACCTGCAGCGCATGTCGCCGGCGTTCTTCACGCGTACGAGGACCGGCGAGGTGCAGTCGCGCATCGCCAACGACATCGGCGGCATGCAGGCGGTGGTCACCTCGACCGCCACCTCGATCATCTCCAACCTCACCACCGTGATCGCCACCGTCGCCGCGATGCTCGCGCTCGACTGGCGGCTGACGGCGATCTCGCTCCTGCTGCTGCCGGTGTTCGTGTGGATCAGCCGCAGGGTGGGCGCGGAGCGCAGGCGCATCACCGCCGAGCGGCAGCGCAAGCTGGCCGGCATCGCCTCCATGGTGCAGGAGTCGCTGTCGATCGGCGGCATCATGCTCGGCCGCACCATGGGCCGCTCGGACCAGCTCACCGAACGGTTCCGCAAGGCCTCCGGCGAGCTGGCCGACCTCGGCGTGCGGTCGGGCATGGCCGGGCGCTGGCGGCAGTCGTCGATCCAGATCGTCATGGCCGCCATGCCCGCGATGACCTACTGGGCCGTGGGTCACACCGGCGTCATCTCGGTGGGCACGCTGGTGGCGTTCACGACGTTGCAGACCCGCCTGTTCCGCCCGGCGGTGTCGCTGCTGCGGCTGGGCGTCGAGGTGCAGAGCTCGCTGGCGTTGTTCGGGCGGATCTTCGAGTATCTGGACCTGCCGGTGGACATCCATCCCGGCACGCGCACGCTCACCGGCGTACGCGGGGAGGTCCGCTTCGAGAACGTCGGCTTCTCCTACGGCGACGCGCCCACGCTCACCGACGTGAACATCACCGTCCCGGCCGGCTCGTCGCTGGCGATCGTGGGCGAGACGGGCTCGGGCAAGACCACCCTCAGCTATCTGCTGCCCAGGCTCTACGACGTGACCGGCGGGCGGGTCACGATCGACGGGGTGGACGTACGGGAGCTGACGTTCGAGACGCTGAGCGACGCGGTGGGCGTGGTGTCGCAGGACACGCACCTGTTCCACGCCACGGTCGCCGACAACCTGCGCTTCGCCCGGCCGTCCGCCACGGACGAGGAGCTGGAGGAGGCCGCGCGGGCCGCCCGCATCCACGACCACATCGCCGCGCTGCCCGACAATTACGACACGCTCGTCGGCGAGCGCGGCTACCGCTTCTCCGGCGGCGAGAAGCAGCGCCTGGCCATCGCCCGCACCTTGCTGCGCGACCCGCCGGTGCTCGTCCTCGACGAGGCGACGAGCGCGCTCGACACGCGGACGGAACGGGCCGTACAGGAGGCGCTCGACGCCCTCGCCCGGGGCCGCACCACGATCACGATCGCGCACCGCCTGTCCACCGTCCGTGACGCGGACCAGATCGTGGTGCTCGACCACGGCCGCGTCGTCGAGCGCGGCACCCACGAGGAGCTGGTGGCCCGCGCCGGCCACTACGCCGCCCTCGTCAGCCGGGAGCGCCCACTCGAACTCGCCTGAACGACCATAAACCGTGTCTTGCCTCACATTCCGGTCTGATCGGAATCCGCTTCCCGGAACGCCGTGTTCAATCCCCCGGATCATCGTCAAGGCAAGGATCGTCCGTGTCTCCCTCCTCCCCCACGTTCAGGGCCCTGCGTCACCACAATTACCGGCTCTGGGCGGGAGCCGACATCGTCTCCGTGACCGGCACGTGGATGCAGGTGCTCGGCGTCAACTGGCTCATCCTCACGCTGACGGGCTCGGCGACCAGCGTCGGGCTGAGCCTCGTCATGCAGGCGCTGCCGACCGTACTGCTCGGCATGTGGGGCGGGGCGCTGGCCGACCGCCTGCCGAGCAGGCCCGTGGTGATCGTCGCGCAGCTCGCGCACGCCGCGCTCGCCGCCGCGCTGGCCGTGATCGCCCTGACGGGTTCCGGGTCCGTACTGCCGATCACGGGGTGGCGCTGGCCGGAGGCGTGGTCACCGCGCTGGGCGGGCCCGCGCTGGGCCGGTTCGGCGCCCAGGTGGTGCCGCCCGACGACCTGCCCAACGCGATGGCGCTCGGTTCCATCCTCAGCTCCGCCGGCCGCATCCTGGGCATGAGCCTCGCGGGGGCACTGCTCCCGTTCACCGGCAACGGCGGGCTCTTCATGATCAACGCGGCCAGCTTCTTCGTGGTGATCGCGGCGGTGGCGGCCATGCGCCGCGCCGAGTTCCACCCGCTGGCCACCGCCGAGCGGCAGCCCGGCGCCGTGCGCGACGGCCTGCGGTACGTGCTGCGCACGCCGTGGCTGCTCGTGGTGCTGGCGCTCTGGTTCGTCTCGGGCAGCGTGGGCCGCAACTTCCAGGTCACCATGGCGGCCATGAGCGCCGGCCCTCTGGACGCGGGCGCCGGCGGCTACGGGCTGCTGTCCACCGTGTTCGCCGTCGGCACGGTGCTCGGCGGCTTCGTGGCCGCCTCCCGGCCCCACCTGACGATCCGGCTGCTGCTGGTCACGGCGTTCGTGACGGGGGTCGCACAGGCGGTGAGCGGCCTGATGCCGGAGTTGTGGACGTTCGCGGCCCTGATGTTGCCGATCGCGGCGGGAGCGGTGACCGTCGACACCACCGTCTCGGCGCGGGCGCAGCTCGACAGCCCCGAGCCGATGCGCGGCCGGATCATCGCGGCGCTGTCGATCGTCAGCGCGGGTGCGGGCGCGCTCGGCGGGCCGCTGCTCGGCCGGCTCAGCGACACCCTGGGGCCCAGGGTCGCCCTGGAGATCGGCGGGGTGGCCTGCGTGGTGGCGACGCTGCTCGCGGCCGCGGCGCTGGCCCGGCTGTCGGGCCGGACGATCAGGCAGGCCGCCGGGCTGCGACCGCGGCTGGAGAACGCCTGACCGTCCTGGCAAAATCCGGGTCCCTCCACTTGCCTACATCCTCTGGTGGAGTTAACTTATAACTGAAGTTGGAGGTTAGCTCCATCGAGAGAAGCAGCGAGGGGGTTCAGAACATGCTTTTGACCTCAATCGACCCGTTCTTCCAGGAGTTCGAGCGGCAGTTCAGCCGGCTGGCGCGGCAGACCTTCGACAACGGCAGCGCCGTGATGCCCATGGACGGGCTGCGCCGCGACGACGACGTGCTGCTCCGCTTCGACCTCCCCGGCATCGACCCCGACTCCATCGAGGTCACGGTCGACCGCGGAGTGCTGAGCGTGAGCGCCCGCCGCGAGGACGAGATCGGGGAGAACGAGCGGCAGTTCGTCCGCGAGCGCCCGATGGGCTCCTTCACCCGCCGCGTCTACCTGTCCGAGCACCTCGACAGCGAGAGGATCGACGCGGGCTACGCCAACGGCGTGCTGACCGTCCGCATCCCGGTGCTCGAGCGGGCCAGGCCGCGCAAGGTGGAGATCCAGCGAGGTGAGACGAAGGCCATCAAGGCCTGACACGCGGTCCGGGGCGGGCCCCGGCCCGCTCCCGGACCACGAGGAGGCCATGATGTCCGAATTCCCTTTCGACGACGAACACGCGCCGCTCTACTCCCTCGGGCAGGTGGCGGAGATGCTCCAGGTCCAGCACGCCTTCCTGCGGCGGCTCGACCAGCACGACGTCATCAGCCCGAGCCGTTCGAGCGGCGGGCAGCGGCGCTATTCCCGCCACGACATCATGATCGTCCAACATGTCACCCGCATGACGGAAGAGGGCATGACGCTCATCGCCATCCGCCGCATCCTGGAGCTCGAACGCGAGCTCGCCGACGTGCGCCGGCAGCTCGACGAGACCCGTTCCCGGCTGAACGGCGAACGGCGGTGACCTGACGCCCGCTCTCCCCGGGCGGTCCGGAAAGGAGCATTCCGGACCGCCTGCCGGGTAGGGGGCGGATATGACCGAACAACCTCCGGACCGATACGGCTACGCCGACGAGCAGGAGATCGAGGTCGAGGAGTGGACCGACGACCTCGGCCTGCACCACGAGGTCGTCGAGGACGACCCTCAGCACAGGGACACGCTCGACGAGCGACTGCGGCGGGAGGCGCCGTCACGACTCCACGGGCCCCGGCCCAAACATCGGCTGACCCAGCCGGATGAGGGGCTCGAACCCGACACGGACGACGAGGAACTCGGTGCGGACCGGAGCGGCGACACCGACGACCTCTCGGCGGAGGAACGCGCCGTCCGCATCGACCTCGACGAGGACCTCCCCTGAGGGGTAAGGCCGTGCCTGGGATCAGGCGAGAAGCCTCAGCGCGGGCAGCAGGGCGTGCAGGTCGCCGACGATCACGTCGGCGACGGCGGCCTGCGGGCGCTCGGCGTGCAGGTGGCCCCATGGGCCGCGCCTGAGCAGCGCGGTCCGCATGCCGGCCGCCCTGGCCGGCAGCACGTCGTTGTCGAGCCGGTCGCCGACGTAGAGGATCTCGGCGGGCTCGCGGCCCGCGACCGCGGCGACCTTGGCGAAGAAGCCGGGCTCCGGCTTGGCTACGCCCCACCCGTCGGAGGTGTGCACGGAGTCGGCCGGCAGGTCCATGGCGACGAGCGCGTCGTAGGCCCGCTCCGGCTGGTTGCCCGCGATGACCACCTGGTGTCCGGCCGCCCGGATGGCCGCCAGGGCCCCGCGCACGTCGGGGTAGAGGTCGTCGGCGTCGAAGGTGTTGCGCATGCCATGGGGATCGTCACGCTCCCACGCGGCTTCCTCCCTGGCGGGGTCGAAACCGGGGCGTACGAGCTCGAAGGCGTCACTGTGCGGACGGTCCAGCGCAGCCATCCCCCCGAGCGCGCCCATCAGCGTGAACGGGTCGACGCCCAGCCGCCCGGCCCAGCGCGACCAGATGCGCGCCTCGCTGATCAGCGTCTCGCCGACGTCGAACACCACAGCCTTGATCATCGAACCCCCCGTCGCGCCATGTAGGTCCCGGCGGACCACCTCACAAGGGATTTTTCCATGAGTACGTCGCGTGGCACATCCGTGATCATGGCGTGAGCTTCTCCATCGCCTTGGCGATGCGTTTCTCCGACACCGGGGTCGGCGTGCCCAGCGTCTGGGCGAAGAAGCTCACCCGCAGTTCCTCGATCATCCACCCGATCTCCACCACGTCGGGATCGTCGCTCCGGGCCGGACGGAGCTTCTGGCGCAGGTCGTGATAGTCGTCCTCGACCTTGTGCACGCGGTCCATCCACTCCTGGTCGCGCCACGGGTCCTCGGGGAGCTTCGTCAGCCGGCGGTCGATCGCGCGAAGGTAGCGCAGGACGTCGGACAGCCGCCGGTGACCCGTGGCGGTGACGAACCCCGGGTGCACGAGCCGGGCGAGCTGGTCGCGTACGTCGTCGGTCGCCGCGCTCTCCCGCAGCGAGCCCAGTCGGACGCCCGCCGCGTGCCAGACGCTGAGGATCTGCTCCACTTTCCCCAGCACGTCGGCCGAGGTGTCGTAGAGGTGGGCGCGTACGTGCTGGTAGAGGCGGTCGAAGCCGGCAGGGTCCCAGGCCGGGCCGCCCATGTCGCCCATGAGCTTGTCGACGGCCGCGTGGACCACGTCGTCGAACAACGCCACCGCCCCGCCGTGCGGGCTGCGCGAAAGGGCCAGCTTGGCCTGGTTGGACAGGCCGCCGAGCAGCGACTTGGCCGGGTTGGTGACGTTGAGCAGGAGCAGGCGACGCACGCCGGGCCAGTGGGAGCGGCGCTGCTCCGCCTCCGTGTCGAAGATCTTGATGGACACGGAGTCGCCCGCGTCGACCAGCGCCGGATAGCCCTTCATCCGGCCCTGCTCGAACACCTTGGGCAGCGTGCCGAAACTCCAGGTGTGCAGGCCCGTACGCTCCAGGTCGTCGCCCGCCTCCGACAACGTCCGGCGCAGGCGCGGCGCGAGGCGGCGCTTCAGCGCGTCGAGGTCTTTGTCCTCGGCCACCGTGCGCCTGCGCTCGTCGATCACCCGGTAGGTGATGCGCAGGTGGTCGGGCACCTGGTCGAGCTGCCAGGCGTCGCGCGGCACCCGGATGCCGGTCAGGCGCAGCAGTTCGCGCTCGACGGCCTCCAGCAGCGGCTCGCCACCCGGTGCGGCCCCCTCCAGCACCTGCTTGGCGTAGTTGGGGGCGGGCACGAAGTTGCGGCGCAGGCTTTTCGGCAGCGACCTGATCAGCGCGGTGA
The DNA here is from genome assembly GCF_004352805.1 of Nonomuraea mesophila. NCBI lineage: Bacteria > Bacillati > Actinomycetota > Actinomycetes > Streptosporangiales > Streptosporangiaceae > Nonomuraea > Nonomuraea mesophila. The sequence goes on along the minus strand of NZ_SMLD01000020.1, from coordinate 77,547 downwards.
TCAGGTCTTCGCGCAGGCCGGGGATCTGCCAGTCGAAGCCGTCGGAGCTGACCTGGTTGAGCACCTGGAGCGGCACGTGCACGGTCACGCCGTCGGCATCGGCTCCCGGCTCGAACTGGTAGGTCAGCTTCATGCGCTGGCCGAGCTGGCGCCAGGTGTCGGGATAGTCGCGGGTGCTGACGTCGGCGCCCTCGTTGACCAGCATCTCGGGCGAGAACGTGAGCAGGTCGGGCTGCTCGTGCCTGGCCTTCTTCCACCAGGAGTCGAAGTGGCGGGCCGAGACGACGTCGGCGGGCACCCGCTGGTCGTAGAAGTCGAACAGCGCCTCGTCGTCCACCATGATGTCGCGGCGCCTGGCGCGGTTCTCCAGCTCCTCGACCTCTTCGAGCAGCCGGCGGTTCTCCTTGAGGAACTTGTGGTGGGTGTCCCAGTCGCCCTCGACGAGCGCGTGCCTGATGAACAGCTCGCGCGACAGGTCGGGGTCGATGCGGCCGTAGTTGACCTTGCGCCCGACGACCAGCGGCACGCCGTACAGGGTGACCTTCTCCAGGGCGATGACGGCGCCCTGGTTCTTCTCCCAGTGGGGCTCGGAGTAGGTGCGCTTGACGAGGTGCTGGGCGAGCGGCTCGACCCAGTCCGGCTCGATCTTGGCGTTGACGCGCGCCCACAGGCGGGAGGTCTCGACCAGCTCGGCCGACATGAGCCACTGCGGCTGCTTCCTGGCCAGGGACGAGCCGGGGAAGATCGCGAAACGGGCGTTGCGGGCACCGAGGTATTCCTGGATCGGCCTGCGGCCGTCCTGGTTGCGCTTCTCCATGACGTCCTTGACGCCGATGTGCGACAGCAGCCCGACGAGCAGCGACGTGTGCACCTGCTGGGGGTCGGCCGGCCGGCTGCCGGGCTGGGCGCCCAGCGCCTGGCGGAGCTGGCTGTAGATGTCCTGCCACTCGCGGACCCGCAGGTAGTTGAGGAACTCCGCCTTGCACAACCGGCGGAACGCGCTGGACGACAGCTCCTTCTGCTTGTCGCGCAGGTAGTTCCACAAGTTGAGGTAGGCCATGAAGTCGGACTCGGGGTCGGCGAAGCGGCGGTGCTTCTCGTCGGCCTGCTGCTGCTTGTCGGAGGGCCGCTCGCGCGGGTCCTGGATGGACAGGGCGGCGGCGATCACCATGACCTCGCGCAGGCAGCCGTTCTTCTCCGCCTCCAGCACCATGCGGCCCAGGCGCGGGTCGACGGGCAGGCCGGCCAGCTTGCGGCCGACGGGCGTGAGCTTGCCGTGGGCGTCGAACGCGCCCAGCTCGTGCAGCAGGTTGACGCCGTCCTTCACCTGCCGGCGGTCGGGCGGCTCGACGAACGGGAACGCCTCGATGTCGCCCAGCCCGATGGAGGTCATCTGCAGAATGACCGAGGCGAGGTTGGTGCGCAGGATCTCGGGGTCGGTGAACTCGGGCCGGTTGAGGAAGTCCTCTTCCTCGTACAGGCGGATGCAGATGCCGTCGGAGGTGCGGCCCGAGCGGCCCTTGCGCTGGTTGGCGCTGGCCTGCGAGACGGCCTCGATCGGCAGGCGCTGCACCTTGGTGCGGTGGCTGTAGCGGGAGATGCGGGCGTAGCCGGGATCGACGACGTATTTGATGCCGGGGACCGTGAGCGAGGTCTCGGCCACGTTGGTCGCCAGCACGACACGGCGTCCGGTGTGGCGCTGGAAGACGCGGTGCTGCTCGGCGGCGCTCAGCCGGGCGTAGAGCGGCAGGATCTCGGTGTTACGGAACTCCGCCTTGGTCAGCGCGTCGGCGGCGTCGCGGATCTCCCGCTCGCCCGACAGGAACACCAGGATGTCGCCGGGCCCCTCGCCGATCAGCTCCCTGCAGGCGTCGACGATGCCCTGCGTCTGGTCGTCGTCATCGTCGAGCGGGCGGTAGCGCACCTCGACCGGGTAGGTGCGGCCGGAGACCTCGATGATCGGCGCGTCGTCGAAGTGACGGGAGAACCGCTCGGGGTCGATCGTCGCGCTGGTGATGACGACCTTGAGGTCGGGGCGCTTGGGCAGCAGCTGTTTCAGGTAGCCGAGGATGAAGTCGATGTTGAGGCTGCGCTCGTGGGCCTCGTCGATGATGAGGGTGTCGTACTGGTCGAGCATGCGGTCGTGCTGCAGCTCGGCCAGCAGGATGCCGTCGGTCATCAGCTTGACCAGCGTGCGGTCGCCGGCCTGGTCGGTGAAGCGCACTTTGTAGCCGACGACGCCGCCCACCTGGCCGTCGCCGGCGCCGAGCTCGTCGGCGATGCGCTCGGCGACCGTGCGGGCGGCGATGCGGCGGGGCTGGGTGTGGCCGATCAGCCCGCGCACCCCCCGGCCCAGCTCAAGGCAGATCTTGGGGATCTGGGTGGTCTTGCCGGAGCCCGTCTCGCCGGCGATGATCACGACCTGGTGGTCGCGGATGGCCTCGAGGATGTCGTCCTTGCGCTGCGAGACCGGCAGGTTCTGCGGATAGGTCACCTTCGGTACGGCTTCGCGGCGGCGTACCAGCCGCTGCTCGGCTCGCTCCACCTCGGCGAGGATGTCCGCGACGATCTTGTCGCGCGCGTCGCGTGAACGCACCCGGCGCATGCCGTCGAGCCTGCGCCGCAGCCGCCGCTCGTCGCGGGGCATGAGGCCGGGCAGGCGGGACTGGAGGTCGGCGAACGGAGTGGAGGACAACGAAGACGTTCCCATACTGCTTTCAGGATATTTGAGCCCCGCGTCCCCGGAGCCAACCGCCCATGGTGCCCGACCGCGCCCGCCCGCGCATCCCAATATCCCGGCGCGCCTCAGGACGGGAGGGGTGCGGCGGCGCAGGCCGCGCCGATGATGCCGGCCTCGTTGCGGAGGTCGGCGGGCACCACCGGAGTGTCGAGGGTGATGTGCGGCAGGAACTTGCCGGCCTTCTTGCTCACGCCGCCGCCGATCACGATCAGTGAGGGCGTGAAGAGCATCTCGACGTAGCGCAGATACTCCTCCACCCGCCCGGCCCACTCCTTCCAGCTGAGGTCCCGCTCCTCGCGGACCTGCGCCGACGCCCGGTGCTCGGCGTCCTTGCCGCGCACCTGCAGGTGCCCGAACTCGGTGTTGCGGACGAGCCGCCCGTCGGCGAACAGCGCGCTGCCGATGCCCGTGCCGAAGGTGAGCACGAGCACGGTCCCCTGCCGGCCCCTGCCCTGGCCGAACGTCATCTCCGCCATGCCGGCCGCGTCGGCGTCGTTGAGCACGGTGGCCCCGCCGAAGAGCGCGGCCGCGTCGACGCCCTCCCAGGAACGGTCGACGTTGGCGGCCGTCAGGACGACGCCGTCCACCACCACGCCGGGAAAGGTGATGCCGACGGGGCCGCTCCAGCCGAAGTGTTTGACGATCGACGCGACCACGTCGGCCACCTCGCCGGGGGTGGAGGGCTGGGGCGTCGGAATGCGCAGACGTTCTTCTGTCAGCCTTCCGGCTTCCGTGTCGACGGGCGCGCCCTTGATGCCGGAACCGCCGATATCGATGCCCAACACGTTCATGTTCGTTCTCTCCCCGCGTGTTGCGGGAAAACTCCCGCGTCGCCATTTTCCGGACCTGACTGAACCCGTTTACCGCCCCCCGCGTATCTCGCGTCACAAGCGCTAACTAGGAGGCAACGGATGCGGCCACGCATCATCACACTCTGCGCTGTTGCGGTCGTTCTGGGAGCGACTCTCACCACTCCCGCACACGCCACCACCAGGACGCGTTTCGACGTCATCAACCTTGTGTCGGACGTCAAGGGCAAAGCCCCTGTCACCGACCCCAAGGTCGTCAACCCGTGGGGCCTGGCCATGGGCAAAACTCTGTGGGTGTCCAACACCGGCACCGGTACGGCCACCGTCTACTCCGGCACGGGCAAGAAGGAGAAGACGGAGGTGGCCATCCCGGGCGGAGCCCCGACGGGTCAGGTGTTCAACCCCGGCGACGGCTTCACCGTGAAGGGCAAGCCGGCCACGTTCATCTTCTCCAGCCCGAGCGGCGCCATCACCGGCTGGAACGCGGAGGCCGACCCGGCCAACGCGATCATCGCGGCGTTCACCCGCGGCGCCGACTACAAGGGGCTGGAGCTGGCCGAGACCGACGACGGAGCCTTCCTGCTGGCCGCCGACTTCGCCGGTGGGCGCATCCACGCCTTCGACGAGGACTTCGAGCGCATCCGGCTGTCGCGCTGGCAGTTCAGGGACAAGGCGGTCCCCTCGACCTACAAGCCCTACAACGTCGCCGTCGTCAACGGCAACGTCTGGGTGGCCTACGCCCTGCGCGACAAGGCCACCGGCAAGCCCGTGTTCGGCAAGGGCAAGGGGTTCGTGAGCCGCTTCGACGGCAACGGGCGGCTCACCGGGCGCATCTCCAGAGTCGGGCTCAACGCCCCCTGGGGGCTGACCGCCGCGCCGAAGGGCTGGGGACAGTACGCCGGGGCGCTGCTGGTCGGCAACTTCGGCGACGGGACCGTGCACGCCTACAAGAGCGGCCGTCACCTGGGCGCCCTGCGCCAGTCGAACGGCAGGACGATCGTGCTGCCCGGCCTGTGGGACCTCGAACCCGGCACCGCCGCCACCGGCGGCGAGAAGGCCCTGTGGTTCTCCGCCGGCATCGACGGCGCCAAGCACGGCCTGATCGGCGTGATCGCGCCGCAGGGCACGAAGGTGTCCTCGTCGAACACGTCGAAGGGCTCGTCGGGCACTCCCGCCCCCCGGTCGTCCAAGAGCCCGTACGGAGGGTACTGACCGGGCGCACTCCCCCGCCCCCGCCTGACCGGTCGCGCAGGTCGCCGGCCTGGGCGGGGGCAGCCCCGTCCCAACCGGCCCCGCCTCAACCCAGTACGGCCGCAAGGTCCCGGTGACCGCGGTAGTGCACGGCGGTCATGCCGAGCGCCCTGGCGGCCTCCACGTTCTGCAGCCGGTCGTCGACGAACAGGCAGCGTCCGAGCTCTGCCCCGGCGCGCTCCGCGGCGATCTCGTAGATGCGCCGGTCGGGTTTGGCCACGCCGACCCTGGCGCTGCTGACCACGTCGTCGGCGAAGCCCGTGAGCCCCAGCTGGTCGAGGTGTTGTTCCAGGGTGTCCATCGCGTTGGTCACGATGACGACGGGCACCTGCTGCCGCGCCCTGGACAGCAGCGCCCTGACCTCCTCGTCCACCCAGAAGCGGATGCTCATGAACTCCCCGACGGCCTGGCGGGCCCGCTCGTCCCCGCCGAGCGCCACGGCGATCGACTCCGCCCACTGGGCCTCGGTGACGTGCCCGAGCGTCGGCGGCATGATCAGCTCGGGGTCGAAGGCCGTCTTCATCAGGGGCAGGCCGTAGCGGGCCTCGATGTCGGCCTGCGCGGCGTGGTCGAAGTGGCGCAGCACGCCGTCGAGGTCGGACAGGACAGCGTCAAAGGGGAACACAGTCCCTCATTGTGCCGTGTGCGCCGTCCTCGCCAGTAGCCATGACTTTTCCGGCGCCGCCGAAGGTGCTCGGGTAACGGTCGGCACTACCATCTCCGAGACAGGATTCGGTATCGGAACGGTAGGGCATGGACGATCTCCGGCTGCCACGCGAGCTGTGCGCACTGTTCGCCGACGGTGGCAGGGGGCGCGGGCTGCCCGCCGGGCTCCCGCCTGGCGACGTGGTCTGGCCCGATCCCGCCTACACCCGGCAGGGCGAGGCGGCGCGGCCGGCGTTCTGGATGAGCGACGACCCGGCGACGGGCGAGGACTGGGCGCTGCTGCGGGCCTGGCACGCGCACAGCGGCCTGTGGCCGGTGCTGCTGGACGAGTCGGCGCAGCCGTGGGCGGTGGGGCAGGTCGTGCCGGACGATCCCCGCCAGATCGATCACTTCACCGCCGAGGGGTTCATGACCGAGGTGTGGGAGGAGTGGGTGGCGCAGATGCCGAAGGAGGCGCTGGACGAGCTGGAGCCGTACGGCGCCATCTGCCCGGGCATCGCGGCGCCCGGGGTGCTGAAGGCCGATCCCGGGGCGGTGGCCGACTGGCTGGCGGGCGAGCTGGCGGCCAAGGGGATGCCGCTGGGCCTGGTCGCCGCCGGCCGGGGCGCGGACGCCCTGGCCGTCATGGGCTGGCAGGGCGCGCTGCACCACAACGAGTGGATGGTCCCGCTGGCGGCGGTCGTGCGCAGCTGGGAGGACCGGTTCGGGGCGCGCGTGGTCAGCGTCGGGTTCAACACGCTCGACCTGAGCGTGGCGGCGCCGCCGGACGACCCCGAGCACGCCCTGCACGTGGCGGCGGAGCACTGGGCCTTCTGCCCGGACAACGTCGTCCAGGGGCCGGGCGATCTGCAGGGCTATGCCGAGCAGATCATGGGGCGGCACGCGTGGTCCTTCTGGTGGGACTGAACCGGCGTCACGGTCGTTGCCGCACCGTCGGGTTCACGCGGTGGAGAAGCCGGCGCGGGGCCGGCCCAATCGTGGGTACGGCGGCATCGCCGCGGCACCCGTACCCGGGACGCGGCGGGCCACGGGTCCGGTGAGGCGGCGCGGCCCGTGCCGGCGCCTTCCGTGCCCTCGGCGCCGGGGTCCGGCGCCGCTCCGTCCAAGGGCCCGGCCGGCGGAGAAGCCGGGCCCTGTGTGGCCGCCTCCGTGCCGCCGTCGCCGCTCTCACGGCCGGCCTCACGGGATGCGCGCCACGGCGCCGTAGGTGCCGGACGAACTCGGTTGGTCGACACAGGCGCTCTCGTGGCCGTCGGGCCGCCATTCCGGGACCCACACCAATCCCGGATCCACCAGCACCAGACCTTCGAGCAGCGCCTCAACCTCCTCCCTCGTACGAATCGCGTGCCCGGGCAGCGTCATCGCCAACAGGTCGTGTATGGCGGGCAGCAGCTCCGGGGGGATCGCGTCGAACGTGGTCTGCAGCAGCGACAGGTAGCTCCGTTCGGGAACGGCCTGCCTGATCCGCTTGATCACGTAGTGGAAGAACTCGTCGTCGTTCAGGCTGTGGGTCGACAGCAGCAGCACGGCCATGGGCCGGTCCCAGTCGAGGAACGTCTGCATGACCCTGTCATCGAGGATGTCGTCGATCTCGCGTACGTCGCCCTCTACGACGCGTACGAGGTCGGTGACGGGCTCGATGGTCGCCCTCGCGCCGGCGAGCACCATCGGGTCGTTCTCGACGTACACCACGCGCGGCGCCGAGCCGTCCAGGGCGTCGCGGGCGATGTCGTGCAGTTGCCTGCCGGGCGGCAGGCCGCTGGGGACACCACTTCCGACGATCACGAACTGGTCCACACCCACGCTCGCCAGATGACGGACCACACGGCACAGATAGTGGAGCACGGCCCGTGCGGCCGTCGTCGTGATCGGGGCTGCCTGGTCGTACCGGCGTACCGCGTCACGGTCCGCCACGAAGTTGTTCTTTCCACCTGCGGCGGCGTCGAGAATACGGGTGATCCTTGCTTGGGTCGGCTCCAGCTTCGCCAGGTTTCGGATGGCACGCTGACGCATTGAGTGTTGCCCCTTTCCCCTCGCCCACTATCTCGGGAAAAGCTGTCCTTTCGGACCCCACTCGATGACCCACACCATATGATCCTCGCTACGGAGCAGATGACAACACGAAAAGCCATTAGTTTTCGGTATATATGCGTTACCCTGCCTCGCACATAATGATCATTTACGCGGGAAAGAGATCATTTTCCCAGTGAACGCGAAAGTCGTTCACGATGGGAATTCAGCACCTCGAAGGTCTCCTCGCGGGTGGTCGTCGTCACCGACAGCTTGGTGAAGGCCTGGTGGTACGACTCCACCGCGCCGGCCTCGGTGACCAGCTCGTCGGACTCGATGCCGTGGGCGCACGCGATGTCGGCCTCGAACTCCTCGGCGAAGCGCCAGATGGTGAACGGGCCGGTGCGCGGCACGTACGCGGGGTCCTCCATCGGCACGACGTGCAGCGAGACGTTGGGCCGCTTGGCGTGGTCGAGCAGCAGGTCGAGCTGGTGGAGCTGGACGTGCGGCCCCGCGATGGAGCGGGCCAGCACGCTCTCGTCGACGATCGCCCACACCACGGTGCCGCTCTGGTCGGCCATGGCCTCCTGGCGGGCCAGCACGAGGGCGAGCGCCTCGTCGACCGTCCGCTGCCCGAGGATCGCCGGCCCGGCCGCGGCGATGGAGGCCCGGGCGTAGTCGTCGGCCATCAGCAGCGGCGGGACGAACTGGTTGTGGTAGGTGCGGATCACCGTGGCGCGTTGTTCGAGCGCGTACGCGGCGGCCAGCCAGACGGGCACCGAGTGCGCGTCGTACCAGGCGGTCTCGCGCTCGCCCCTGGCCAGCGCCATCACGTAGTCGCGGACGGGCGGGGCGGTGACGCCGTAGACGGTGAGCAGGCGCTCGGCCGTGATGGGCGCCGGCGCGATGCGGCCCTCCTCGATGGCGGGGATCGCGGCCGCGCCCTTGCCGAGCGCGGTCTCCACCTGCTCGACGGAGAGCCCGGCGGCCCGGCGCAGGGCGTGCAGCCGCTTGCCGAGCGCCCTGCGCTGCGGATCGCTCAGCGGCGCCGCCGCGTCGGGGATGCCGGCGGCGGGCGCGGGCTCGTCGGACAGACCTTCGGCCCTGCGGGCGAGCTCGACCACGCCGTGCAGGACGGCGAGCGAGCCCTCCGACAGGCCGGAGACGGACCGGCCGAGGGTGGCCGCCCGCACCTGGAGCTCCCCCACGGTGCCGGACTCCAGGTAGTCGTCGCCCACCAGCCAGCCGACGCTCACCTGCAGGCAGGACGCCAGCGCCCTGAGCACCTGCAGCGTCGGGTTGGTCTGCTTGCCCGTGCGCAACTGGCTGACATAGGCACGCGTGATCGGAATGCCCGCCTCCGTCAGAGTGGAGGCGACCTGCGCGCCGGTGAAGCCGCGCTTGGTCAGCGCGAGATCGAGCCGTTCGGCGAAGTTCGCCACGGCACACCTCCTACCGCCCGTGAACTTTTCCAGCGTAAGGGACGGGAGCCCCACTGTCCCCTGCCACGCGGGCAAGCTCTGCCCAGCGAGCAGGTATCAACTTATGCGCAAACTGTCAGTTGACACAGCCCCCTCCGTCAGCAGACTATCGGAGCGAATGGAAAGTGAGACTTAACAGCCAGGTGGTTCTGGAAGAGAGTCCTCGACGAGGAGGTGGCCGGACGTGACCATGGATACCTCGGGCAGTTCCTGGTTCCAGGAGGATCCGGCCCCGAGCAGGCAGGAGCAGGTGGTCCAGCGCATCTGTGCACGCCTCGCCGGTTCCGGCGTGCACGTCGCGAGCCTGCCGCTCGGCGGTGTCCAGGTCTGGCTCGAAAGCCCTCGTCACCGCTGGCGCTTCTACCACCGGATGGCCCGCGAGCTGCGGCTGGCCGGCTGGCACACGGAGACGGGACCTGATCGGCTGCTGTTGCTCGGGTGGAGTGCGGTCTGCCTGAGCCACCGGGCCAGGATGCTGCGGGCGGCCCTGGCGGGACGGCTGGCCGACTTCGACAGGACGGCGTTCACCGCCGTCATGATCGCCACCAGGCTGAGCCACAGCGGTTTCCCCGCCAGGGACCTTCCCGGCGAGGTGGAGGCCCGCTGCGGCGACGCCCTGCGCTGGCCCGCCCGGCTGGCCGACCTCGACGGGCTCGAACGCGGGTCGTCGCTGGAGCCGCTGCGGCTCAGGCTGGCCCAGGTGGCCGGGCTGGAGGCCAAGGTGGCCCGGCGCTGCGGCGAACATCTCGCCCTCGCCTCGAAGGTCGCGCGCACGGTGGCCGGCGGTGCGGCGCCGGCCGGGTCGCACCCATGGGAGCCGGCCGACTCCGGCTCCTCCACGGCGGGGCTGACGGAGCGCATGGTCGGCGTCAGCGTCCCCAACAGCGTCCCCGACCGGGCTCTGAGCGCGGGAACGGCCCGATGAGGCGGGCCTTCCCTTCCGGCGGGCCGGGCGTCACGGCGCTCGGTACGCCCCGTCACTGCCAGGACGCGGCGGTGGTCGTCACGACCGCGTCCCGGCAGGCCTCGACCGGTGGGCGGCCGGTCAGAGGCACCTGTGCGCCGGCCCCGGCGCTTCCTCGCCCCTCCGGCATCGTGCGGCACGTGCCCGACCTAGTCGGCGCGGTGCTGTTGACCAGCGCGGTAGCGGCTGGCGTGCTGGTCAAATCGAGGGGTTGCGCCTGGGGTCGGTATACGTCGCGTCCGCCGTACCAGGCGGGCGCATCCGCGGGGCCGCGCGTGAGGTCGTCCACGACCTCACGCCGGCACCGCGCGAACGCGGCAGGCCCTCCGGCGAAGGCGGCGACCCCGGTCGCCCGTCCCCGCCGGCGAGCCACCGCGCTCGCCGCCACCGGCACGGAGGCGGTGCGGGGTGGGGAGATCGGCGTGACGGGCGCCACGGTACTGATCGACCGGCCGTTTCTGAGGCCGGCGCCCAGGCACGCCTCCGTGCGGGTGGCCGTTCCACCGGCCACCGTCCTGCTCGCCGCCACGGCGCTGGTGCGGGTCGCCGTGGCGTCGGGCCATGAGAGCGAACTCGATGTACAAGGTCAACGACCCGCCAACGACAGGAGCGATCATGCTCACCGATGAACTGCGCAGGCCGCAGCCGCACGAAGTGCACGCCCGGGGCGTACGGCCCGGCGCGCCGCCGCCGTCCTGGGGCGAGGACCAGGACGACGTTCCGCCGCCGCCGGAGCCGGCGCGCAGCGTGCACCGGCTGCGCCGCATCCGGCAGGTGTCCGTCCAGGCCATCACGGAGATCGACCAGGCCCTGAGGCACCGCGCCCAGTGACCTTCCCGCCTTCCCCTCGCAGGAGGAACCCCATGCGCACCGTCGTCGCCCCCGGACCCGCACGTCGCGGGGGGGTGCAGTGAGCCGCGGCAGGGTCGGGGTGATCGTGGCACCCGCGAACCCCTCCGCGGAGCCCGAGCTGACCCGTCTGCTCGGGTCGCGTGCCGACATGCACGTCACCCGCTTCCCCGTCCAGAACCCGATCCCGGCGGCCCGGCACCCGCTGTCCAACGGGCGCCCCAAGCCCGCGCTGGCCGAGCGGCTGGAGGGCTACAACAAGGCCCTGCCCGCCATGGTGCACGCGTTCGACGGCCTGCCGCTGAGCGCGATGGTCATGGCCTGCAGCGAGCCGCGGTACCTGCTCGACCCCGACCAGGACCGCGAGCAGTGCGACGAGCTGACGGCCAGGACCGGAGTTCCGTTCGCCTCCGCCACGCTGGCGGCGCGGGAGGCGATGGAGCACCTCATGGTGAGCGACATCGCCCTGGTCTCGCCGTACCAGCCGTGGTTGACGGAGCTGGCCGAGCGGTTCTGGAAGAAGGCCGGGATGACCGTCACCCAGGTGGTGCAGGTCCGCGCGGCGGGCGGCTACTCGCCGTACACGGTGACGCCGGCCGAGCTGATCAGGCAGGTCGAGCTGGCGGACCTGCCGGGCGACGCCGCGCTGCTGTTCACCGGCTCGGGAACGGCCACGCTGCCCGTGCTCGGGCCGCTCAGCACCGGGAACGACCGGGTCCTGCTGACCTCCAACCTCTGCACGGCCTGGTGGGCGCTGTCGCGGGCCATCGGCCGGCCGGTGACGCTCAGCCGCGTCCCCTACCGCCGCCACATGGCCGCCTCGCACGGGGCGCGCGTGGGAGGCGTGGCATGAACGGCGTCATCGTGGTCGGCGCGGGCCCCGCGGGGCTGACCGCGGCGCTCTCCCTGGCCAGGGCGGGCATCCCGGTCACCGTGCTGGAGAGCGGGAAGGAGCTCAACAGGCAACCGCGGGCGTGCACCTTCCATCCGGCCACGCTCGACCTGCTCGAAGGCCTCGGCGTCGCCTCCAGGCTCGTCGCGGAGGGCCGCGTCGTCGACCGCGTGCAGTGGCGCGACCGGTCCGGGATCGTGCTGGCCGAGATGGGCATGAACCGGCTGGACGGCCTGACCAGGCACCCGTTCAGGATCCACGCCGATCAGGCCTCGCTGACGCGGCTGCTGCTGTCCGCCCTCAGCGCCCACCCGGACGTGGACGTGCGGTTCGGCACCCACGTGGACGGTGTGGCGGAGGGCGGGACAGGGATCCGGGTCCGCGTCGGCCACACCTGGACGCGGGCCCGGTACATGATCGCCGCCGACGGCGCGCACAGCACCGTGCGCGGCTCGCTCGGGCTGCCGTTCCCCCGGTCCACCTATCCGACGCAGGCACTGCGGGTGTTCACCGACTCGCCGCTCGACCGGCTGCTGCCGAGCCTGGCGCCGCTGACGTACGTGCGCGATGTGCAGCAGTCGTGCACCCTGCTCGGGCTGCCCGACCACTGGCGGATCATCTTCAAGATCCCCTGTGACACGCACGAGCCGCTGTCGCAGGCCAACCTGTCCCTGCTGGTCCGGCGGGCGCTGCCGGGTGCCAGCGAGCCCATCCGCGTGACGGGTGCCGACCGGTTCGCCCTGTCGAGGGGGGTGCTGACCTCGTACCGGTGCGGGCGGGTGTTGTTCGTGGGCGACGCCGCGCACCTGACCTCGACGGTCGGCGGGCTCAACATGAACGCCGGCATCCACGACGCCGTCGAGCTCGGCCAGGTGGTCGCGGCGGTGATCCGCGGCTTCGCCCAGCCCGCCGCGCTGGAGGCGTGGGCGTGGCGGCGGCGCTCGGTGCTGCTGCAGCGCGTGGTGCCCCGCGGGCAGACGCGGCCGGCGGGCGTGCGGGAACACGACAGCGCCCGGCTGGAGGCGGCCATGGCGGGGCTGCGGGCCATCGCCGGCGACCCGGAGGCCACCCGCGCCTACCTGGCGCAGGCCTCCCTGCTGGACACGGTCCCCAACTCCGCCGGGAGGTCATGAGCGTGCCCCTGTGACCTCGTGCTCCCGCGTACCGACCGAGGAGGTGTGACACCCGATGTGGCGAACCCTGTCAGACGACGCGCGCCAGGCCGTACGCGACCTGTGTGACAAGCACGGAGCCCGTCTCTACGACTACTGCCGCACCGAGCTCGCCGCGGGCGACGCCGAGCAGGCGGTCGCGGGCGCGGCGCTGACGGCGCACCTGTACGCGGACCGGGTGGGGGATCCCGGCCTGCGCCGCCCCTGGTTGTACGCGGTGGCCCGCGCGCACCGCGCGGTGGTCGCCAAGCCGGCCAGCATCGGCTCGTGGTCGCGTCCCGGCCGCATGTCCGAACTGCTGCCCGAGGCGCTGCTGTCCCTGGAGCGGCCGCAGCGCGAGCTGCTCGACCTGTCCGTACGCCACGGCCTGTCGGACACCGAGCTGGCCGTGCTCTTCGAGATGGGCGAGAGCGAGGTCCGCGCCACCGTGGCGGAGGCCGGGGCCGGCCTGGAGGAGTGGTTCGCCGCGATCATCGCCGCGCGGGCTCCCGACGGCTGCCCCGATCTGACCTCGCGGGTGGCGGACTGGGTCAGCGCGCCCGGCCGCCGCGCCAGGGCCAGGATCGGCCGCCACATCCAGTCCTGTGCGACCTGCCGGGCCGCGCCCAGGACCGTGACGGCGGCGGCGCTGTTGCGCCGGCTGCCGATCGCGGCACTGCCCGGCACACTTCCCAGCCGGCTGGCGTCGGCGCAGCCACTGCCTGGCGAGGGGCCAATCTGGCGGGCGGACGGCTTTCCTGTGCAGGCCCGCACACTGGTGGAGTCCGGCTCCTCGCCGCCTCCCCCGGTCGCCGACGCCACGCCATCCGTCCCGGTCGCCGACCCCACGACGGCGACCTCGGGAAAGCCCTGGTCGGCGGCGGGCGCGGCCGCCGCCGACCAGGAGCCTCCCATGGACGGGCTGCCCCCCGCGCCGGCCGTGCGCGGGCGGCACCCGTTCACCCCGCCGAGCCGGACGCGGGCCTTCCGCGGCGGCGCGGGCAACGACAAGCTGGTCTACAGCGCCGTCATCAGGGGTGACGGCAACGGGGCGTCGCACGGTGACGGCGCGATCATCCGGTACGGCGGGATCCCCCTCAACGGCGCCGTGCACGGTCCTGCCAACGGGCGCGCGAACGGCCACACGAACGGTTCCTTGAACGACCCCTTGAACGGCCCCTTGAACGGCACTGTGAGCGGCCCCTTGAACGGCTTCGTGAACGGTTCCGGCGGGGACGGCGGCCAGGAGTTCTGGCGCGACCGGTCCGAGGACGACGATCCCGAGGCGGGAGCGCCGGTCAGGATCGTGGTCAGGCTCGCCCTGATGGCCGGTGTGGGGCTGCTGACGGTGGGGCTGATCTGGGCCCTCATGAACGTGGGCGGGCAGCAGCAGGCCGTGATCACCAAGGCCGCCGCGCAGCCGGACGTGCACCTCGCCGAGCCAGGCCACCCGGCCGCCGGCACGCAGCCGCGACCTTAGCCGGGACGCGGGGCCTCCGGTCGCAGCCGGCGAGCACGCACCGATCGTGGCCGGCGGGCCCCGGGTTCCCTGAGGAACCCGAGGCCGGCCGGAGGGCTAGAAGAAGTGGAAGCCGGGCTCGGGCTCCGGCAGGTCCACCCGCTCGGGGCCGCGGAACCTGGCCGTGTCCTTCGGTACGTCGGTCAGCGGCGTCCCCAGCACGAACGGCACGACGACGCGGCTGCCCGCCAGGTCGACGGTGACGTTGGCGCCGGTGCCGCTCTCGTCGCTGTAGGTCGCGTCGGTCCCGGCGATCACCAGGCCGATCCTGTGGCCCTTCCTGAACGTGTAGTCCTGCGGCAGCGTCAGCCACTTCACCGTGCCGTACGTGCCGACGGGCAGCGGCTTGGCGTGGCTGAGCGAGTGGCGGTTCTGCACGTCGATCCAGCCCCGGGCGACGATCTCGAGTGGCCGGGTGGCCACGTTGGTGACGGTCTTGCGGTAGCAGGCGTCGTCGGCCTCGGTGCTCTCGCCGTGGCAGTCCTCCTCGGTGAGCGTGGTGATGCCCTGGCCGCGCCGCCAGTCGACGCGGGGCTGCTCGCCGAAGTCCACCAGCAGGGCGGTGAGGTTGGAGGTGGGTTCGTCCAGCTTGACCCGCAGGTCGGCGGTGGGCGTACCGGACAGGCGCAGGTCGAGCGGGAGCGGCCCGGTGGTGAACGCGACCCGGCCGGGGTTCGCCGTGCCGATCTCGGCCACCATGTCGTTCTCGCTCATGGCGACGTCGGTGAAGGAGGCCGTGCTCTTCCTGGGGGCGCGCTTGAGCCCGAGCGTCCCGTCGGGGGCGGGCCGCAGCGAGGCGTTGAGCGCGAACGGCGCCGGCCAGTCGCGCTGGGTGATCCACCGCGCCGGGCCGATCTCGACGTCGGCGCGGGGCTCGCGGGTGATTCCGTTGCGCACGCCGTGCAGCCAGTGGTCGAACCAGCGGTGCAGCGTCTCCACCCACAACGTCCTGCGGCCCTCGAAGTCGAACGGGTCCACGTGCTGGGTCTGGCCGACCCAGATCTTGCGGGGCACGTTCCTGTCGGCCAGCGCCTTCCACCAGGTGGAGAAGTTGTCGGGCTTGACGTTGAGGTCGTTGACCGTGTGCACGACGAAGACGCTGGCCCTGACCTTGGACACGTCGCCGAGCAGGCCGTCGATGTAGTCGCGCTCGGCCCAGAACCGGTTGTGGTCGCCGGTGTCGTCGCCGTCCTCGGCGTCCATCCGGTCGCGCACGGCCTGGCACTTGGCGGCGGGGTCGGTGTCGATGTAGCCGGCCAGCCAGGAGGCGTAGTCGTGGTTGTAGATGACGCCGTTGGAGCGCTGGTACTTGTACCAGGAGCTGATCGCCGAGATGGGCACGATGGTCTCCAGGCCCTTCACGCCGGTGGCCGCGACGGCGTTGGCGAGGGTGCCGTCGTACGACTTGCCGATCATGGCGGCCTTGCCCGTCGTCCAGTCGGCCACGGCCGGGGTTCCGTCGGCCCTGAACGCCTTGGCGCGGCCGTTCAGCCAGTCGATGACGGCCTTGCCGCCCAGCACGTCGGCCTTGCCGCCGATGTCGGGGCAGCCCTCGGAGCGGGTGGTGCCCAGCATGTCGACGTTGAGCACGGCGTAGCCGCGGGGGACGAAGTAGTTGTCATAGAAGAGCGGAAATTTAGCGACATTTCCGGCTTCGTCGTATTCCTTGCGCTCCCCTTCGTTGCCACGGCCGGAGTTGTCGTAGTACGGGCTCTCGTCGATGACCACCGGCACCTTGAGCCGGGGGCCGGACTCCTTGGGCCTGATGATGTCCACACGGACCTTGTCGAGGGCGCCGTCCTGGTCACTGTCGACCGGGGACTCGACGTACACGTGCTCGCGGACGGCGTCCGCGTAGGAGAAGACCGGTTGCGTACGGCCGTTCTCGACGGTGATCGCGGGAGTGGCGGCCGCCTGGGCCGGGGTCGCGACCGCCAGGGTGAGGGCGACGGCGACGAGGGCCGGGCGTAATTGTGACACGCGTGACCTCCGGGGGAATTGACCAAATAACCTGCAATCTCGCAGACAGCGGGGAACCTGACAAGATCTCCGAGCATCGGGTGCGGATCCCGCCTGACAGGAGGGGCCGACGGCGGGTCGCCCGGCAGCGATCACATCGTTACCGGCCCGCTGGACGGCACACCGCCAGGCCCGGCGCGGGCAGCGTCTAGGGTGGATGGTCAACAGCCGGTGAGGAGAAGGTGCATGCGAAACGTCGCCCGGACCTCGCTCGTGGACTCCGCCATCGAGGAGCTGCGCCGCGAGATCGCCAGCGGGGTGTGGCCGGTCGGCACCAAGATCCCGTCCGAGAGCCAGCTCGCCCAGAGCCTGGGCATGAGCCGGCTGTCCGTACGCGAGGCGGTGCGCGTGCTGGCGCACGCGGGGCTGCTGCACACCCGGCAGGGTGACGGCACCTACGTGACGGCGACCGACGAGTCCAAGATCGCCCTGCGCCGCCGGCTCGACACCGCGGCCGCCATGGACATCATCGACGTACGCCGCGGGCTGGACCTCGTGGCCGCCAGGCTGGCCGCGGGCCGGCGGACCGAGCAGGACCTCGCCGCGATGCGGGAGGCGCTGGCCCGCAGGGACGCGTCCGGCAGGGAGGGCGACCTCGACGGGTTCGCCGACGCCGACGTCGACTTCCACCTGCGGGTGGCCGACGCCGCGCACAACGCGCTGCTCGGTGACCTCTACCGCAGTATGGGCGACGCGCTGCGCGACAGCGTCAGAGACCAGGAGCAGGCGGCGCTCGACCCCGACAGCTCCCATGCCGACCTGCTCCAGGCGATCGCCGACGGCGACGCGGCGCGCGCGGTCGCCGTCTGCGTCGCCATTCTCGACCGCCAGGAACGCGGCCTGTAGGTCACGGGCGCGGTGGGCGGTTACGGGAAGGTGACCGTGTCGGCCGACGTGCCGCCGGGCGGTGGTGAGGCGGGGTTCCGCCTGCGCCACGGGCCTGCCACGCGCGCGACCACCACCGCGCCCAGCGCCCCCACCGCCGCGGCGATGAGCAGCGTGTACGCCGGCACCCCGCCGCCGTCCTGCCCGGAGGCCGGCTCCCGCACCGCCGCCGCCTTGCCGGTCGGGCCGCCGGCCGGTGTGCCCGCGGCCGCCGCGTCGGACCCGCCGTCGCCGGACTTCGCCGCGTCGGACCCGCCGGGGGTCGCCGCGTCCGAACCGCCGTCACCGGACTTCGCCGGGGTCGTCTTCTCCGGTGTGCCGCCTGCCGGCAGGCCGGGCGGGTGGACGGCGCCCCAGGCGTCGGCCGGCGGGGTGCCCAGGACCAGGTGGGGCGGGACGGGACGTATGTCGAGCGCGCCGGGCACGGTGAGCGTGCCCACCTCGTACGGCGGGAAGAGGCCCTGCACGCCCTCCACCTTCCAGACGCCGTCCGGCAGCACCACCGAGGTCGCGTAGTGTCCGGCCTCCGGCAGGGCCGTGCCGTCGAAGCGCATGCTCGTGCCGTCGTCGCGGGTGAACCGCAGGCCGACGGGCTCCAAGTCGCCCTCGAAGGGGTGGGTGCCGTGCTGCAGCACCCAGAACCCCAGCGCGTACGGTGTGCCGCCGTCGAACCGGGACGGCGGCGGGTCGAGATAGGTCACCGCCCACGCGCCCGTCGCGGACGCCGGCACGCCCCCGGCCACCAGCAGCACCACCACGGCCGACAGCGCGGCCAGAACGGTCCTCATGGAACCACCTCCGCAGTGTCTACACCGCGGGCGCGGGCGAGGTTCCGGCGGCGGGCGTCACTCGTCCGGGTTGCGCGCGCGTCCGAGAATGTGCGGCAGGGCCGGTGTGGACGGCACCGGCCGGTGCGTGAAGCGGGTAAGGTCCTCGATCACCAGGCCGCTCGAGGTGATGGCCCGCGCGGTGTCGCGGTTGGGGCGGCAGCCGCCGGCCGCCAGGCGCCACAGCGGCGTGACGACGTCCTGCAGCACGCCGAGCGCCCGGCCGCTGGAGCGTACGTGTTCGTAGAAGCGCAGTTCCCCGCCCGGCCTGAGCACCCTGCGTACCTCGGCGAGGGCGGCGGCCTGGTCGGGAACCGAGCACAGCACCAGCGACACGACGGCCGCGTCGAACCCGTCGTCCTCGACCGGCAGCGCCCCGTCGTGCCCGGCGACCACGCGCACGGGCACCCTCACCCCACCCGCGGCCCGCTCCGCCGCCGAGCGCAGCAGGTCCTCCGGCTCGACCGCGACCACCTCGCGCACCTCGGGCGGGTAGTGGCGGAAGTTCAGCCCGTTGCCCGCGCCGATCTCCACCACCCGTCCGGACAGCCCGGCCAGGAGCCGCCGCCGGTGCCCGGCCGTGCCCGACTGTTCCGACTCGGCGCTCATCCGCTCGTACGCTCGTGCGAACCGCGGACGCTGGAACCTCGACAGATCCTGCATGCCTCCACGCTAGGTCCCGCATCCGCCGGAAGAGCGTGATCACCGTACGTAATGAACAGTGACCCCGTCACCCGTGGAGGCGGCCCCGCGCGGAGAGGTCGCGGCCAGGGGAAACTTCCTCGGAGAGAAATCGATTGACCACGGACGTCGCCACCCCCGTGCGCTACTCACCGTCACACTTCACTGATACGCATGAGACCGTTCAGAGCTTCGATCGTTGCGGCACCGAGACCAGCGCACGGGGCGGCGCCTATAGCGTCCCTCCAGTGCCGTTAGTTGACGAGAACCCCGAGCCCCTCCCGCAGCGCGAGGACGCGGAGCGCTGCGACCATGTCGAGTCAGGACGGCGTTGCGTGCTCCCGGTGATGCACCGGAGCCCGCACGTCTACGCGCCGGTGGACGCCGGCGTGTAGCCGCCCTGCCGGCGCCGCAGCCCGTACGCGAGCACAGCGGCGCCGAGCAGCACCCCCCACAACGGATACGGCCACAGCAGCAACGCCCACGGCTCCCCCCGTTCGACGGCGTTGACGGTCAGCCCCGGCGAGGCCAGGCAGCAGGCCCCCGCGACCGCTCCCCCGACGACGACGGGCAGCGCCACGGGCACGGGACGCCCGCGCAGCACGGGGACCCAGCGCGGGAACACCTCGCCCCATCTGCTGATGAGGCCCAGCGTGAGCACGGAGGCGGTCACGGCGGCGAAGGCGAGCATCAACCCCTGCAACCTGAGCGGCAGGTCGATCGGCCCGGACATGTCGGTCGGCCACGGCGTCAGCCAGGTCAGCCGGTAGCAGGCGTAGGGCAGCGGGCACAGGGCCGCCCCGACGGTGGCGACCCTGCCCCACCGCCGCGCCTGCTCGGGCCCGGCCCAGCGGGGCAGCGCGCCGCCGAACAGGCGGAAGGTGATCCACGCCCACGCGGCGAACGCCGCCAGGTCGGCGAGCGTCCAGGCCGTGCGCCCGGCGTACGAGCGCAGCCCGGCCGTGACGTTGCCCGCGTACGCCCACAGGGCGCCGCCGAGGAGCACGATTACGACGGCGCACACCACGGCGAGCGCGGCCAGCGCGACGTAGCCCCACACCCTGCCGCGCAGGCAGGCCCGGACCACGGGCACGACGACGACCGCGACGAGCGCCACCGGCAGGGACAACCCCGTCACGTAGCCCAGGACGGACATGACGCCGGCGTCGGACATGACGATGCCGAAGAACAGCAGTTGGACGATCGCGCCCGCCTTGACCAGCGGGCCCGGCCGGCCGTACCTCAGCGCGACGGCCAGCCCGGCCAGACCGGCGGCGACCGTCATCGCGCCTCCCACGTCGTGCTCGAACAGGTGCGAGAGCGAGACCGTGACCCGGTCGCGAGCACCGAAGGGGTACGACGCCGGAGTCGTCCACCACAGTGCGCCGACGGCGGTCACGATCAGTGACAGCAGTACTCCGAGTGGTTTCATGGCAGCTCACGCTAGGAATCCGGGCCGGTCGCCGCCTCCCCCGCGTGAGGGAGGTGCCGGCGCGGCCCGTCGGCTAGCTTCTGAAGCTGTGACCATTCACTGGAGGGCGGTGCTGTACCAGCTGCTCGGGGCGGCGCTGCTGACCCCGGTGGCGGCGGTCCTCGCGCTGCTCGTCGTGACGGAGGTCTCGCTGCCGCGGATGCTGCTGCTGTGGACGTTCTGCCTGCCCGCCTCGGCTCTGGTGGCCTGCCTGCCGCTGGTGGGCCGGCTGGAGGTGGTCGCGCTGCGTGAGCTGCTCGGCGTGGCGGTGCCCGAGCATCCTGACCGCGTCTACCTGCGGGTCCTGACGGCCCTGCACCTGTTCGTGGGGGCCACGCTGAGTGCGGGCGCGCTGGCGTTGTCGCCGGGGGTCCCCGTGCTGCTCTCGCCCGCCCGGTGGCGGGCGGAGCCGGGCCAGCTGGCACAGGTCCTCCTCCTGATCGTGGTGGTGGCGGCGGCGATGGCGGGCGCGGGGCTCGGGCAGCAGCGGGCGGCCCGCAGGCTGCTGCGGGCGGACCCGTCGCGGGTGATCGAGGAGCTCGGCCGGCGTCAGAGCCTGGCGCTGGAGTTGCACGACTCGGTGGGACACGCGCTGAGCGTCATCCTGGTGCAGGCCATGGCGGCGCAGGCGGCGCTGCGGCGGGCGGAGACGGTCCCGGTGGCGGCGCAGTCGCTCGATCACCTGCTGGGCGCCGCCCGCGACGCCCAGCAGGAGCTCGACGTGCTGCTCCGAGTGCTCGACGAGGGCAGCGAGGCGCAGGCGCCCACGCTCGGTTCCCTGGACGCACTCGTCCGCGGGCTGGCCGTCGAGTGCCGGGCCGACCCCGTGGACGATGTGCCGGAGCAGACGTCGCGGGCGGCGTACGCGATCGCCAGGGAGGCTGTCACCAACGCGCTCAGGCACGGGCGCGGCCCGGTCAGGCTGGACCTGGCGGTGGGCACGGACGTCGTCCTCACCGTGGACAACGACGTCGCCGGGCGGCCACCCTCGGGTGAGGGGCGCGGGCTCGTCGGCATGCGGATGCGGGCGCGCCTGGCCGGCGGCACGTTCGAGCAGGAGGAGGTGGACGGCAGGTGGCGGATCACGGCGAAGCTCCCGAGGTGAGCGGGCCTCAGGGGATCAGGGTGGTCCTGGCCGACGACGAGCCGCTCATCCGCTCGGGCTGGGCCACCATGCTCTCCGTGCACGACGACATCGTGGTGGTCGCCGAGGCGGCCGACGGCCACGCCGCCGTCGAGCACGGCCGCTCGGCCGACGTGGTGCTCATGGACATCCGCATGCCCGGCATGGACGGCCTGCGCGCCACCGCCGAACTGGCCCGCAGCGCGCCCGGCACCCGGGTCGTCGTGGTCACCACGTTCGAGAACGACCAGCTCGTCTGGGCCGCCCTGCGCGCGGGCGCGGCCGGCTACGTGCTCAAACGTTCGCCCGCCTCCGACCTGGTCACCGCCATCCGCGTGGTGCACGGCCGCGACGCCGTGCTGTTCCCCGACGCCCTGCGGCGCCTGGCCGCCCCGCGCCGCGCCGCGGCGCACGTGCCCGGCCTCACGCCGAGGGAGCTCGACGTCGTACGCCTGCTGGCCAGAGGGCTGAGCAACGCCGAGATCGCCGCCACCCTGTACGTGACCAGGGAGACGGTCAAGACGCACGTCGGCAACGTGCTGGACAAGCTCGGCGCCAGGGACCGCACGCAGGCCGTCGTCCGCGCCTACGACCTCGGGATCGTCGTCGCGGGTGAGAGCGCTCAGCCCTGGGGCAGGTGACCGGCATGCGAGATCCGGTCACCGTGACGACCTGCGCCGACGGCCCCCTGCTCATCAGGGGCGACTTCGCGCTGCTCACCCAGGACGGCGAGCCCATCGACGCCGGCCGGACGACGGTCGCCCTGTGCCGCTGCGGCCTGTCCTCGGTCAAGCCGTTCTGCGACGGCTCGCACAAGGCCGGCGGCTTCCGTGCCGCGAGCGAGCCCGACCCGCCGCCGTAGCGCGCGCACGGAGTGGGCGGCCCGCCTGATCCGGCCGCCCGCGTACGGCACGCCGCCGGTCAGCGCGGCCCCGAGCGCCAGCCAGCTGCACACGGCCCGCTCCAGCACCCACGCGGGCGCGGCCAGCGACGTCGTCGCGGGGAACACCCGCCGCCCGCCCGCGCGCCGCCGTCCCGCCTCGGCCACGACCACGGTCAGCACGGCCAGCGCCGCGCCCGCCGGCAGCCTGTGGGGGCGCCTGAGCGCGCCCAGCGCCGGCAGGACCGCCAGGAACGCGGCCATCCGTACGGGTTGTGCGAGGTCGTCGTAGGCCTGGCGGACGCGCTGCGACCAGAACCGGCGCGCGTCGCACGGGAGCCGGCGGACGTACAGGCCGGGTGCGCGCACCTCGCGGCCGCCATGGGCGCGCACGGTGCGGATGAGCTCCAGGTTCTCGAACAGGACATCGCCGTCGTAACCGCCCATCCGCATGAAAAGATCGCGCCGTACGCCGAACGTGCCCGGATAGTCGGCGCCGAAGGCGCGGTTGAGCAGCGTGCGGGCGGTGTCCCAGCGGGCGTGCCAGGGCAGCGGGTCGAAGTAGTTCTGCGGCCTCACCAGGTCGGCGCGGCCCAGCAGGTCGTGCACCGCGGCCAGGGCGGGCAGGTCGTAGCGCACGTCGTCGTCGGCGATCACCACGCGCTCCCCCTCGGCCAGCAGCAGCCCCGTCGTGACGCCCGTGACCTTGCCGTTGGCGAAGCGCGGCCCGGCCGCCGGGGGCACGTGCCGGGCCAGGCCGCGCCACCGGGCGGCGTGGCGGGCGAAGAGGTCGCCGGGGCTGCCGTCCACGACGATCACCCGCGCGTGCCGGGAGAGCCGGGCCAGGTAGCCGGTCAGCTCGTCGAGCCCGTCGTCGTCGTTCCAGCGCAGCGGGAGCACGTAGTCGAGGTCGAGATCGGTGCTCACGCCGGGACCCGCTCTCCGATCAGCGAACCCGTCCCGCCCCGCCAGCAGCCGAGGACGTGCTCGGCCCACCGTCGTTCGAGCTCCAGCGCGCACGCGGCGCCGTACAGGATGTCGCACGTCAGCTCCGGGTGGGCGGCCGCGAAGCCGCCGCACATCTCGTTGGCCGCGATCTGCTCGTGGACCGCGTCGGCCTGCACGTGCTCGTCGTAGAAGCGGGCGGTGTCCTCGTCGGCGCCGAGCCGGCGCAGGCCCGTGGAGCAGCGGCGGCTGGGCAGCGACGAGGTCATCTCGATCGCCGCCAGGTGGCCGAGCAGCGCCCCGCGCAGCCGCCTGTGCAGCCCGAACAGCGACATCACGTTGGACAGGGCCAGCGTGATGCCGGGCACGCGGTGCAGGTAGGCCCCGTAGGAGTCGTCCAGGCCGAGGCCGCGCATGGTGGCGCGGAACAGCTCGGCGTGCATGCGCTCGCGCCTGCCGCCGCCGTACTCGTCGGCCTGGATCTCCACCAGGGCCGCCTTGGGCCCGCCGCTGAGCCGCGGGATGGCCCAGGTGTGCGGGTCGGCCTCTTTCAGGTGGTAGATCGACCGGTGCACCACGAACTCCCGGAAGGTCGGCAGGTCCGCCTCACGCTGCAGGTACGCCGCCACGGACGGCCCTTCGGCGGCCGAGGTCAGCGCGAACAACGCCTCCCGCACCTCGCGCGGCGGCATCGGCTCCGGGCGCGGCACGGCGGCCCGCAACGCCTCCTCGAACCACCGTTCCAGCGTGGCCCTGAACCGCAGCAGCGCCGGATCCCACTCCCACCGGTCGTCCACCTCGTCGAACCCCTGGTAGTGCAGTTCGTAGCAGGTGAACAGGGCGAGCTGGAGATCGTCGTCGTCCAGGCCGCCCGCCACGCCCACGGCGGGGAACGGCGCCCCCGGAGCGCCGCAGAGCCGCTCGAACAGCAGCGACGTGACCGGACCACGAGCAGATGGCAGCCGCATCAGGCACCCCCGGAACAGCACTCGCCCAACAAGGAGTCGTCAGCAGTCAACCGGCACCCCCGCGTCCCCCGTGCTCCCCGCGATTCAAGCAGGAGGGCTGCCCGTGGCCGGATGCGCTAAACGCTGACCTCCACGCGGCCCCGGGCCACCCGTACGGGATAGACGGGCACCGTGACCGCGGCCTCCACCGCGCCTACTCCTGGGCTCTCGTCGAGGCACCTCCCGGACACCAGCGAGAACACCTGCTTGTGCAGCGGCGAGGAGACGGTCGGCTCGCCCTTCCTGGTGCCGACGATGCCGCGGGAGAGCACGTACGCCCCGCTGAACGGGTCGCGGTTGGCCAGCGCGTGCAGGGCGCCGTCGTGGGTGCGGAAGACCGCCACCTGCACGTTCCCGACGAGGGCGCAGACGCCGCGTTCCGGCTGCAGGGCGTCGTAGTCGCAGACCGGTGTCCAGCTCATCACGCCATCACCGGCCTGATCTGGCCGCGCTCGCTGTCGAAGACGATCGACGGGTCGGGCACGCCGGGCGCGTTCACGAAGCTGACGAACCTGCTGAGCTTGTCCGGGTCGTCGAGCGTGGCCTGCCATTCGTCGGCGTACGTGGCGATGTGGCGCTCCATCTGGGCGTCGAGGTCGGCGCAGAGGCCGAGCGAGTCTTCCATGATCACCTCGCGTAGGTGGTCGAGACCGCCGTCCAGCGACTCGATCCAGGCCGCGGTGCGCTGCAGCCGGTCGGCGGTGCGGATGTAGAACATGAGGTAACGGTCCACGGTCCTGATCAGCTCGTCCGTGCTCAGGTCCTTGGCGAGCAGGTCGGCGTGGCGGGGCCGGAATCCGCCGTTGCCGCCGACGTAGAGGTTCCAGCCCTGCTCGGTGGCGATGACGCCGAAGTCCTTCGACCTGGCCTCCGCGCACTCGCGGGCGCAGCCGGAGACGGCCGACTTGATCTTGTGCGGGGAGCGCAGCCCCCGGTAGCGCAGCTCCAGGGCGATGGCCATGCCCACGGAGTCCTGCACGCCGTAGCGGCACCAGGTCGAGCCGACGCACGACTTCACCGTGCGCAGCGCCTTGCCGTACGCGTGGCCCGACTCGAACCCGGCGTCGACCAGCCGCCGCCAGATCTCCGGCAGCTGCTCGATCCTGGCTCCGAGCAGGTCGATGCGCTGCCCGCCGGTGATCTTCGTGTAGAGGCCGAAGTCGCGGGCCACCTCGCCGATCACGATCAGCTTGTCCGGCGTGATCTCGCCGCCGGGGATGCGCGGCACGACCGAGTACGTGCCGTTCTTCTGGATGTTGGCGAGGAAGGCGTCGTTGGTGTCCTGCAGCGCGGCCCGCTCGCCCTCCAGCACGTGCCCGTTGTGCAGCGAGGCCAGGATCGAGGCCACGGCCGGCTTGCAGATGTCGCAGCCCCTGCCCTGCCCGTGCTCGGTGATGAGCTGGGAGAACGTGGTGATCCCGCGGACGCGTACGATGTCGAACAGCTCGGCCCGCGAGTACGTGAAGTGCTCGCACAGGCTCTTGCCGACCTCGACGCCCGACCTCTCCAGCAGCTGTTTGAGCATCGGCACGCAGCTGCCGCAGGTCGTGCCCGCCCTGGTGCAGGCCTTGAGGCCGGGCACGTCGGCGGCGTCACCCGAGGCGATGGCGGTGCGGATGTCGCCCGCGCACACGTTGTTGCACGAGCACACCTGCGCGTCGTCGGGCAGGTCGAGGTCCGCCGCCCCCGCCCCGGTGAACAGCAGGTCGGACGGCGGGGCGGGCAGCGGCCTGCCGACGTACGGCCGCAACGTCGTGTACGGCGAGGCGTCGCCCACGCAGATGCCGCCGAGCAGCGTCCGGGCGTCGTCGCTGACGAACAGCTTCTTGTAGACGCCGGCCACCGGGTCCATGTAGGTGACGTCGAGCGCGCCGTCCATCGCCCCGAACTGCGCCACCTCGACGCCCAGCAGCTTGAGCTTCGTCGACAGGTCGGCGCCCTCGAACTGCGCGCTGCCGCCCATGATCTGCTCGGCCGCCACCTCCGCCATCGTGTTGCACGGCCCGGCGAGCCCGTAGACCATGCCGCCGGCCAGCGCGCACTCGCCGACGGCGTAGATCGACGGGTCGGAGGTGCGCATGGAGGAGCCGACCACGATGCCGCCGCGCTCCCCCACCGCCAGCCCGGCCGCCCTGGCCAGTTCGTCGCGCGGCCTGATGCCCGCGGAGAACACCACGACCTGCGCGTCGAGCAGGCCGCCGTCGGGCGTGCGCAGCCCGGTGACCCGGCCCTGGCCGTCGGTGACGATCTCCTGGACGCCCGCGCCCGCGTGCACGCTCAGCCCGAGCCTCTCGATGTGGGACCTCAGCACCGAGCCGCCGCCCTCGTCGACCTGCCGGGGCATCAGCCAGGGGCTCATCTCGACGATGTGCGTCCTCAGCCCGAGCGAGCGCAGCGCGTCGGCGGCCTCGAGCCCGAGCAGGCCACCGCCGACGACGACGCCCTCGGCGGCGTCCTTGGCGGCCACCCTGATGGCGTCGAGGTCCTCGATGGTGCGGTAGACGAAGGCGTGCTCCGCCCCCGGCACCGGCGGCACGAACGGCGCGGAGCCGGTGGCCAGGACGAGCACGTCGTACGGCTCGGCGCCGCCGTCCTCGGTGACGACGTGCCCGGCTCCCCGGTCGATCACGGTGACCCGGGTGTTCAGCCTGGTCACGACCCCGCCGGGCACGGGGTAGGTGAGGTCCTCCGCGGTGGTGCCCGACAGGTACGAGGTCAGCGCCACCCGGTCGTAGGCCGGGCGCGGTTCCTCCCCGATCACGGTGATCCGGCCGTCGAAGCCCCTGGCCGTGAGCGTCTCCACGAACCGGTGCGCGGCCGGCCCGTACCCCACGACGACGATCCTGCTCATACCGAAACCCCTTCCTGCTCGCACAGCCAGCCGACGATGCCCTCCACGGCGTCGCGGCAGGTGCCGCATCCGGTGGTGGCCCGGGTCGCCGCCGTCACCGCGGCCACGTCCCGCGCTCCCGCCTCCCAGCACGCCCTGATCTGGCCCTTGGTCACGTTGTTGCACTGGCAGACCTTGGCCGCGTCCGGCATCAGCGTCGGGCTGTCGGCGACCGGCGCCGCCGACGTTCCCGGGAACAGCAGGCCGGCCCGGTCGCCGGGCACCTGCCCGCCGCGGTCGTAGAGCTGGGTGAGCGTGCCGACGGCGTCGCTCTCGCCCAGCAGGATCGCGCCGACCAGCCGGCCGTCGCGGATGACGAGCTTGCGGTAGGTGCCACGGGCCCGGTGGCTGAACCGCACCACCTCGGCGTGCTCCTCGCCGAGCTGGGTCTCGCCCATCGCCGCCAGCTCGACGCGGCTGGCCTTGAGCCGGGTGACCAGCCGGGAGCCGCGGTAGCGGGCCTTGCCGCCGGTGATGACGTCCGCGGCCACGGCGGCCTGCTCCCAGGCGGGAGCGACCAGGCCGTAGACGGTGCCGTCGTGCTCGGCGCATTCCCCGATCGCGAAGATCGACGGGTCGTCGGTACGCAGCTCGTCGTCCACGACCACTCCGCGCCGAACCCGCAGGCCTGCCTGCTCGGCCGGCCGGGTCACCGGGCGCACGCCGCAGGCCAGCACCACCAGGTCGGCCTCGACCAGCTCGCCGCCGGCCAGCCGGACGCCGTCCTCCAGCACCGCCTCGGCGCTGACCCCCGTGCGGATCTCCACACCCAGCCCGGCCAGCGTCTCGCCGAGCACCTCGCCGGCCTCCACGTCGAGCTGTCGCTCCATGAGGTGACCCGCCAGGTGCAGCAGCGTCACCGGCAGGCCCCGCCCGGCCAGCCCGCGGGCGGCCTCGACGCCGAGCAGGCCGCCGCCGATGACCACGGCCCTGCGGGCGTGCGCGGCGGCGGCCACGATGCGCTCGCAGTCGCCCAGCGTGCGGAACGGGACGGCCCGCTCCACGCCGGGGACCGGCGGCACGATCGCGTCGCTGCCGGTGGCCAGGACCAGCAGGTCGTAGGGCTCGCGCCGCCCGCAGGCGGTCACCACGTGCCCGCTGTGCCTGTCGATCCCGGTGACCGTGGCGCCGAGGACGGCCTCCACGTCGTGCGCCTCGTACCAGGAGGCGTCCACCAGCCGTACCTGTTCCGGCCGCGAGCTGCCGGCCAGCACGTTGGACAGCAGCACCCGGTTGTACGGCCGGCACGGCTCCGCGCCGAACACGGTGATCCTCATGTGGGGATCGCGGGCGCGTACCTCGCTGACCAGCCGCGACCCGGCCATCCCGTTGCCCACGACGACGAGTCTCATGAGTCCCTCTCCACTCTGACCGCGCAGACCTTGAACTCCGGCATCCTGGACACCGGGTCCAGGGCCGGGTTGGTGAGCCGGTTGGCGCCCTCCCAGTGGAAGGGCATGAACACGGTGTCGCGCCTGATGGCGTCGCTGATCCTGGCCACGGCCTTGGTCTCGCCCCGCCGGCTGCTGATCCGCACGACGTCCCCTGGAGCCACGCCGAGCTGTTCGGCCAGGTCGGGATGGAGCTCGGCGTACGGCTCGGGGGCGGCCCGCACGAGCGGCGCGATCCTGCGCGTCTGCGCGCCGCTCTGGTACTGCGCCAGGACCCGGCCGGTCGTCAGGTGCACGGGATAGTCGTCGTCAATCTCCTCGGCCGGCGGCCGGTGCTGGACGGGCACGAACCTGGCCCGGCCGTCCGGCGTGGCGAAGGAGTCGAGGAACGGCCGCGGCGTGCCGGGATGATCGGCCGACGGGCACGGCCAGAACACGCCGCTCTCCTCGGCGATGCGCTCGTACGTGATGCCGGAGTAGTCGGCCGGCCCGCCCGCGCCGGCCCGGCGCAGCTCGTCGAACACGGCGGCCGGCTCGCTGTCGAAGTGGTGGCCGAGCCGCGTGGCGAGCCCGGCGATGACGTCCAGGTCGCTGCGCACGCCCGGGGGCGGGTCGACGGCGCGGCGGCGCAGCAGGACGCGGCCTTCGAGGTTCGTCATGGTGCCGCTCTCCTCGGCCCACTGCGTGACCGGGAACACCACGTCGGCCAGCGCCGCCGTCTCCGACATGACGACATCGCAGGCCACGAGCAGGTCGAGGGCGCCGAGACGCTCGGCCACGTGCTCGGCCGCCGGCGCCGAGATGACCGGGTTGGAGCCGAACAGCAGCAGCGCGCGCGGCCCCCGCGGGGTGCCGAGCGCGTCCAGCAGCTCGTACGCCGACCGCCCCGGCCCCGGCAGGTCACCGGGGCGCACCCCCCACACGGCGGCGACGTGCTCGCGGGCCGCCGGGTCGTCGATCCTGCGGTAGCCGGGCAGCTGGTCGGCCTTCTGCCCGTGCTCGCGCCCGCCCTGCCCGTTGCCCTGCCCGGTCACGCACCCGTACCCGGAGCCGTGCCTGCCGGGCAGGCCCAGCGCCAGGGCCAGGTTGACGAACGCGCTCACCGTGTCGGTGCCCTTGGCGTGCTGCTCGACACCGCGCCCGGTCAGGACGTAGGCGCTGCCGGCGGCCGCCAGCGCCCTGGCCGCCTGCCGCATCTGGTGGACCGGCACGCCGGTGATCCGTTCGACCCGCTCGGGCCACCAGCCGGCCAGCGACGTGCGCAGGTCCTCGAACCCGGTGGTCCGCGCGGCGACGTACTCCTCGTCCACGAGCTCGTCGGCGAGGACGAGGTGCGTCAGCCCGAGGGCGAGCGCCAGGTCGGTGCCGGGCGCGGGCTGCAGGTGCAGCCAGGCTTCCCTGGCCGTCCTCGTGCGCCGCGGGTCGATGACGATCAGCCGTGCCCCTGTCAGGTGCCGCAGGAACGGCGGCATGGTCTCGGCCACGTTCAGCCCGGCGAGCAGCACCACGTCGGCACCGGCCAGGTCGGTGACCGGGAACGGCATCCCCCGGTCCATGCCGAACGCCCTGGTGGAGGCGGCCGCCGCCGACGACATGCAGAAGCGGCCGTTGTAGTCGATCTGGCTCGTCCCGAGCGCGACCCTGGCGAACTTGCCCAGCGCGTACGCCTTCTCGTTGGTCAGCCCTCCGCCGCCGAACACGGCCACGGCGTCGGGGCCGTGCTCGGCGCGCAGGGCGGACAGCCGGCCGGCCACGTGGTCGAGCGCGGTCTCCCACGCGACGGGCTCGCCGTGCAGGAGCGGGGTGGTCAGGCGTTCGCCGTTGGTGAGCAGCTCGGCCGCCGTCCACCCCTTCTGGCACAACGCCCCGGAGGCGTTGGCCGGGATGTCGGTCCTGGGAGTGACGGACAGGTCGCGGCCGAGCTCCATGCCGCACTGCAACGCGCAGTACGGGCAGTGCGTGCTCGTCACGTCAGACCCGGGCATGGG
Source organism: Nonomuraea mesophila (assembly GCF_004352805.1). Classification (NCBI taxonomy): domain Bacteria; kingdom Bacillati; phylum Actinomycetota; class Actinomycetes; order Streptosporangiales; family Streptosporangiaceae; genus Nonomuraea; species Nonomuraea mesophila. Next base: position 47,108 of record NZ_SMLD01000020.1, on the reverse strand, counting down.
CGAGGCTCCCGATCACGGAGACGCCGACCTTGCGCATGTAGCACCACCAGGTCAACGCGGCGCAGCACACGTAGAAGGCGCCGAAGGCGAGGAACGCGGGGGCGGGGCCGCCGGCCGCGGCGAACGACATCCCGAACGCCCGGTTGATCAGGAACCCGCCGAGCGCGCCGACGGCCGAGATGATGCCGATGGCGGCCGAGGCCTGGCGTTTGCCGTACAGCAGGGCCTCCTCTCCCTCGCCGCGCTCGGCCACCGCCTTGGCCTGGAAGATGGCCGGGATCATGCGGTACGTGGAGCCGTTGCCGATGCCGGAGGTCAGGAACAACGTCTGGAAGGCCAGGAAGAACAGCCAGAAGCCGCCCGACGCGCCGGCCTGCCACACCAGCAGCACCCCGCCGCCCATCGCCGCGAAGTTCCACAACGTGACGGGTGCACCGCCGAACCGGTCGGCCAGCCAGCCGCCGACCGGCCTGACCAGCGAGCCGATCAGCGGCCCTACGAAGGCCACCGCGGCGTACGGGGCGTCGGCGAACAGGCTCGCGCTCAGCAGCGGGAAGGCCGTGGAGTAGCCGATGAACGAGCCGAACGTGCCGACGTACAGGAACGACATGATCCAGGTCTGGGCCCTGCCGGCGACGGCGAGCTGCTCGCGCGGTCTGGCCCTGGCGCTGGTGAGGTTGTCCATGAAGAACCAGGCGCAGGCGGCGGACACGACGATGAGCGGGATCCAGAACCATCCCGCGGCGGCCAGCCCGAACGAGCCGATCACCAGCGGCATGACGAGCTGGACGGAGCTGACGCCGATGTTGCCGCCCGCCGCGTTCAGTCCGAGCGCGACGCCCTGCTTGTCGCGGGGGTAGAAGTAGGTGATGTTGGCCATGCTGGAGGCGAAGTTCCCGCCGCCGACCCCGGCCAGGGCCGCGATGACCAGGAAGAGCCAGTACGGCGTGCCCGGGTCGCTGACCGCCACGCCGAGCAGCGCCGCGGGGATGAGCAGCAGCAGGGCGCTGACCACGGTGAATGTCCGCCCGCCGAACCTCGCGGGGCCGAACGTGTAGGGGACGCGCAACACCGAGCCGATCAGGTTGGGCAGCGCGACCAGCCAGAACAGCTGGTCGGTGGAGAACTCGTACGCGCCCATCCGGGTGGCGACGATGCTCCACAACGTCCACACGGTGAAGCCGAGGTGCTCGGCGACGATCGAGAAGATCAGGTTGCGCCGCGCGACCCGCCTGCCTGATCGCTCCCAGAAGGCTGGGTCATCGGGGTGCCAGTCGGCGATCCAGCGCGCCATCGACCTCTCCTACGCTCGGCGTCCGGGACCACCAAGCTAGGAAGGGCGCGTTACGCACGTTGACGGTCCGTCGCCGTGCGTTCGTTACGGGTGAATCACCGCGGTAACAAGCCACGCACATGTGTCACGGCGGAAACATGCTGGAAATGATCGCTTATCACGTCCCCCTCCGGGTAACAGCACTCCAGCAAGGGGGGAGAAACATGATCAAGAAGCTTCACCATATGGGGATCAGGTCAGGTCACATGTACACCGCGGGGGTGGCGTCGATCGCCATGTCCTTCGCGACCTGGCTCATGTCGAAGAAGATGGAGGCGGCGGGCATCGACCGGGCCGACCGCTGGGGGATCTTCATCGGCGAGTGGGCGCCGTCGTTCTTCGCGCTCGGTGTGGCGCTCCGCATCGAGGAGACGCACCGCGAGCTCGAAGGCCCGGAGTCCGAGATGTACGACCAGGCGGACACGCGCGCGAGGGCGCACGCCGGCGTGTGAGGCGGAGGTCACGCAGGTCACGTCACACTTCGTGACCTGCGTGGCCGCGCCAGGAGGGCCGCTCAGGAGGGCGGGTGCGCCAGGCGCCGCAGCGGGGCGTCGCTCAGGCGGTAGTGCGGCCACTCCTCCTGGCGCATGGCACCGAGGTTCTCGTAGAAGCCGATCGCCGGTTCGTTCCAGTCGAGCACCGCCCATTCGAGCCGCTCGTAGCCGCGCTCGGCACAGATCCTGGCCAGCTCTCCCATCAGTGCCCGGCCGTGGCCGCCGCCGCGGTGCTCGGGGCGTACGAACAGGTCCTCCACGTAGATGCCGTGCACGCCCTTCCACGTCGAGAAGGTCAGGAACCACAGGGCGAACCCGGCGACCTCGCCGTCGTGCTCGGCGATGTGCGCGAACACGGCGGGCGCGTCGCCGAACAGCGCCGTGCGCAGCTGCTCCTCGGTCACCCGGACCTCGTGCTCGGCCTTCTCGTACGTGGCCAGCTCACGGATCAGCGTGGCGATGACGGGCACGTCGGCGGGCGTGGCGGGGCGAATCATGCGGTTCAGCGTAGCGGGGTGTCACCGGTGGCCCATGCTCGCGTTCTGCCACGGAGCGCCGTACGGGACACTGGTTGGCCAGGCACCCGTAAACGGAGGACGGTTCATGGAACACCGCGTGTTGGGACGTACCGGCCGGCAGGTCGGCGTGGTCGGCCTCGGCGCATGGCAGCTCGGCGCCGACTGGGGCGAGGTCAGCGAGGAGGAGGCCCGCGCGACCCTCGAGGCGGCCGTGGACGGTGGTGTCACGTTCATCGACACCGCCGACGTCTACGGCGACGGGCGCAGCGAGCAGATCGTCGGCCGTTTCGTCAAGGATCGCCCCGGGCTGACCGTGGCCACCAAGATGGGGCGGCGGGTGGAGCAGATCCCCGCCAACTACGTGCTGTCCAACTTCCGCGCCTGGAACGACCGCTCCCGCCGCAACCTGGGCGTCGACACGCTCGACCTGGTGCAGCTGCACTGCCCGCCGACGCCCGTCTACTCGGCGGACGCCGTGTTCGACGCCCTCGACACGCTGGTGGCCGAGAAGAGGATCGCCGCGTACGGCGTGAGCGTCGAGACCTGCGAGGAGGCGCTGACCGCGATCGCCAGGCCGGGCGTGGCGACGGTGCAGATCATCCTCAACGCCTTCCGGCTCAAGCCGCTGGAGCGGGTGCTGCCGGCCGCGCGCGCCGCCGGGGTGGGCATCATCGCCCGCGTCCCGCTGGCCAGCGGCCTGCTGTCGGGCCGCTACGACGAGCACACCACCTTCTCCCCCGACGACCACCGCGCGTTCAACCGGCGCGGGGAGGCGTTCGACGTCGGCGAGACCTTCTCGGGCGTCGACTTCGCCACCGGCCTGGAGGCGGTCCGCCGCCTGGCTCCGCTGGTGCCGCCGGGGGCGAGCATGGCCCAGTTCGCGCTGCGCTGGATCCTCGACCAGGAGGGCGTCTCGGTGGTCATCCCCGGCGCCCGCAACCCGGGCCAGGCCACCGCGAACGCCGCCGCCGCGGCCCTGCCCCCGCTGGGCCCCGAGACGCTGGAGGCCGTGCGCGCCGTCTACGACGACCTGATCCGCCCCCAGGTGCACCACCGCTGGTAGGCGCCGTCCAGGACACTTCCAGGTGCACCGCCGCAACGGGCACCTGGAAGGACCCGGCCGGCGTCGTCGGGCACGGGGACACGGCCACGATGGCCGGGTTCGGCGTCGTCTGAGCCCGCGCCCCCGAAACTGTCGGTCGGATCGGACAGAATCGTGGGCATCATGATCTCTCCTTTCAACGCTGTGCGATCGCCCGCGGGCGACATCGTGGTCTTCTATGTCGGCGCCGAGCCGCGCCTGACGGCCGAGCAGGCCCTCGCCTTCGCCGACCAGCTCCGCGCCCTGGCCGCCGAGCCCCAGCCCGCGCCTGCCGGCCTCACCGGCCGGCGACACGCGGCCGCATGACGCCCCGGCGGCACGCGCGACCGTCCGCGACGCCCGGGGCGTCGCGGACGATTCACAGCCCTACGGCGAATGCGTCCGCCTTCTTCGCACGCTCGGTAAGAGTGCTTTCCACATCCGCTTGGGGCTCAGGCGGGCCCACCGGCTAACTTTTGTTCCGCGGGTCCGGGCTTTCCGGCGGTTCGTCGTGGATCTCTTCCAGCCGTTCCGCATTTCGCTCCGGCTCGGGGTCGCTATGAGCGGGCCGCCCGGCCTGCCTGACATGTTCGGCCAGTTCGCGGAACACGTGGCCGTTTTCCTTCCTGACGGCGTCCTGGGCGGCGGCCAGCCGCCTCGCCAGCTCCTCCTGAGCGACGGCCGTCTGCTCCGCCAGCTGTTCGTGCACGTTCTCCATGCGTCTGCCTGCCGCGTCGAGCAGTTCGGCGAAGCGCTCGAAGTCGAAGCCGGGTGTCACCGGTTTCGCCTGCTCCACCAGGGCCGGCAGCGACGACAGGCGCGCACTCCACTGTTCGACGCTGTCGTGATAGCCGTTGACGACGCCGGTCACGCTCTCGTCCCAGTCGCCGTCGATGAAGTGATCCCGCAGTTCTTTCGCCGCCTGCGTGCGAACTTCCAGAGCTTGTATTTCCGAATAAATCCTGTCCTTCAACTCCTCGTCATTGGGCATGGGCTTCCTTCCCCCTGTGTCCAGGAATCTATGACCGGATGCCGACTTCCCCACTATCGACGTGAACCGGTGCTTTCGAAAGCCTCCCCCTCGATGTTTTTCCGGCGGCTGCCCGGCTGGTTCACCAGTGGCCACACACGGCCTCAGGGTCCACATGCGCCGAGATAACGGGCCGCGTACATCCCGCCTTTCTGCGGCGGTCGCCTGAATTGGTGAGTGCCCTTTCCGGAGATAATGCTCAGCCGAGGGCGAGGGCGCGGCCGGTGGGGGTGGTCCGGTCGGTGTGGTCGGCGACGTGGCCTTCGAACAGGACGGTCCCGCCGTGCCTGCCGGGTCCCGGGCCGAGGTCGATGAGCCAGTCGGCCTGGCGGATGACGTCGAGGTTGTGCTCGATGACGACGACGGTGTGGGCGTGGTCGACGAGGTCGCCGAGAACGTGCAGGAGCGTGTCGATGTCGTCCATGTGCAACCCGGTGGTGGGCTCGTCGAGCACGTAGAGGGCGGGCTGCCCGGCCTCGCGCAGCTCCTTCGCGATCTTGACGCGCTGGCATTCCCCTCCCGACAGCGTGCTCAGCGACTGTCCCAGGCGCAGATACCCCAGGCCGACGACGGAGAGTTGCCGCAGGGCGCGGACGATGCCCGGATCGGGCAGCCGGGCGACGGCCTGGTCGACGGTGAGGTCGTCGACGTCGGCGATCGACAGTCCGTCCACCGTGTGGGCGAGGACCTCCGGGGTGAAGCGGCGGCCGCGGCAGGTCTCGCAGGAGACCTCCTGCCCGTCCATGAAGGCGAGGTCGGTGTAGATGACGCCGAGCCCGCCGCAGTCGGGGCAGGCCCCCTCGGAGTTGGCGCTGAACAGGGCGGCGGGAACGCCGTTGTGCCGGGCGAACAGCTTGCGGATGGCGGGCGCGACGCCGGTGTAGGTGATCGGGGTGGAGCGGCGGTTGGTGCTGACCGGCTTCTGGTCGATCACGGTCGCGTCATGCTGGGCCACCAGTTCCCCGGCGAGGCTCGACTTGCCGGATCCCGCGACGCCGGTGAGGACGGTCAGCACGCCCGTGGGGAAGCGCACGGTGAGGTCGCGCAGGTTGTTGCGGGTGGCGTCCGCGACGGTGACGTGGCCCGTGGCGGGCCGGGGCGTGCGCTTGAGCGGCCGGCGCGTGGCGAGGGCCCGGCCTGTCGGCGAGTCCGCGTTCCCGAGTTGCGCGAAGGTGCCCTGGAACACGAGCCGCCCGCCTCCTTCGCCGGCGCCGGGTCCCAGTTCGACGACCTGGTCCGCGTGGGCCATGACGACGGGGTCATGCTCGACGACGAGGACGGTGTTGCCGCTGTCGCGCAGCCGTACCAGGATTTTGATCATCGACTCCACGTCGGTGGGGTGCAGTCCCACGCTCGGTTCGTCGACGACGTAGGTCATCTCGGTGAGGCTGGAGCCGAGGTGCCTGACCATCTTGACGCGCTGCGACTCCCCGCCGGACAACGTCGTGGTCGCCCGGGAGAGGGTGAGATATCCCAGCCCGATCTTGTTCATGCCGTCCAGCCGGGCGGTCAGCGCCGCCACGGCGGGCGCGACGCGGGCGGAGTCGATCGTACGGATGAGCCCGGCCAGTGCGGTGATCTCCATGCGGGCCATCTCACCGATCGTGTGACCCAGCACGGTGGCCGTGCGCGCGGCCTTGTTCAGCCGGTCGCCGGCGCACTCCTGGCAGGTCTCGGCGCGGGTGAAGCGGCGGATGGTCTCCTGCTTGCGCTCCGACAGGTTGTCGGAGGTGTGCAGGTAGATCCGCTCGAACCGCTCGACGACGCCCTCGTAGCTTTTGGGGGGCTTACGTCCTAGTTGCGCCGCCGCCTGACCGCCGTACAGCAGCGCCTCGCGTTCGGCCGGGGTCCACTGCCGGAGGGGGGTCTCGGGGTCGAAGGTCCCGATGTCGGCGTACTGGGCGTACCAGTAGCCGCCGTCACCGAAGCCGGGCAGCAGGATCGCGCCCCCGGCGAGCGACTTGTCCAGGTCCAGGAACCGTTCGACGGCGGTGACCATGACCTCCCCGAGGCCGGAGCAGGCCGGGCACATGCCGGCGGGGTCGTTGAAGGAGAAGTGGTTCGACTCGCCCACGTAGGGACGGCTCAGGCGGGAGAACAGCAGCCGCAGGTAGGTCCAGGCGTCCGTGATCGTGCCGAGCGTCGAGCGCGCGTTGCCGCCGATCCGGCGCTGATCGACGACGATCACGGAGGTCAGCCCCTCGATGTGCTCGACGTCGGGGCGGGTCCACTTCGGCAACCGGTTACGCGCGAACGGCGGGAACGTCTCGTTGATCTGGTATCCCGCCTCGGCGGCGATCGTGTCGAACACCAGCGACGACTTTCCCGAACCTGACACGCCCGCGAAGACGACCAGCCGGTTACGCGGAATCTCGACGTCCACGTCGGCCAGGTTGTTGGTCCTGGCCCGGCGGATGATGATGCTGCGCTCACTCATGGGTGCGACGCTACGAGCAGATGTGGCCACATTCTGACCGCGACCGGTGGGAGGATGAGGGCATGGCGGACGTCACCCAGCGCATGCTGGACCTGCTGTCGACGTTGCAGACGGGCCGGGCGTTCACCGGCGACGAACTGGCCCGGCGGCTCGGCGTCAGCCCGCGCACCCTGCGGCGCGACATCGACCGGCTGCGCGGCTACGGCTACCCCGTCGACACCCAGCCCGGCCCCGGCGGCTACTACCGGCTCGCCTCCGGCCGTACGATGCCGCCGCTCGTCCTCGACGACGACGAGGCGGTGGCCACGCTGCTGGCCCTGGCCTCCCTGTCCGCCGCCGAACCACCCGCCGAGCCGTCAACCGGGCCATCCAGCAGGCCGTCCACCGCGCCATCCACCGCGCCATCCACTGCGCCATCCACTGCGCCATCCAACGGGGGAAGCATCGACGCGGCCGCGACCCGCGCGTACGGCAAGCTCGACCAGTTCCTCCCCGCCCGGCTCCGCCCGCAGGTCGCCTCCATCCGCGCCAGCCTGGAGACGAGCCCCCAACGCGCGCCGAGCGTCGCCGCCCGGCAACTGGGCATGGTCGGCGAAGCCATCGCGCACCGCGAGACGATGACGTTCTCCTACACCGACGCCCGCGGCGAACGCACGGAACGGCGCGTCGAGCCCTACCGGCAGGTTCACCACCTGCTGCGCTGGTATCTGCTGGCCTGGGACATCGACCGTGCCGACTGGCGCGTCTTCCGCCTCGACCGGGTCACCGGCCCCGCCAGGACCGGCCGCCGATACACGCCGCGCCCGCTGCCGGCCGACTCGGCCTCGGACCATCTGCGGCAGGGACTCAACAGGAACAAGGAACCCGTCACCGTCCTGGTCGGGGCCCCGGCCGCCGATGTCGTCGACGCCCTCAAGTTCCAGGACGCCGAGATCGACTCCGTGGACGACACGCACACCCGGATCACCCTCGCCCTGGACTCCTGGCAGTGGCTGATGCTCAACCTCGCGTTCCTGGACGCCGACTTCGAGATCGACGCGGCGCCGCACCTCCTGGCCGCCTGCCGCGCCTTCGGCGAACGGCTCCTGGCGTCCGTGCCCGGCCGCGGCGGGGAGACGGAACGGCTGTGACGGCTCGTCACACCGTCGCCCAGGTACCGTACAGGCAGCGGCCGACCACTACTCCGTGCTCGGCGTGGACCTCGTCCATGCTCATCTCCGGCTCGGGCAGTTCCGCGGCGTGGAACGTGGCGAACAACGACGGGCCCATCCGCAGGTCCGTACCGATGCGTACGAACGTGTCGAAGATCCAGGACCGCAGTTGCCGCCACGGCCCGCTGGTATTCCGTGAAGTACGCGCGCGGGGGGCTCGTGGGGTTCGACTCGCCTCGCCCGTTCAGGGTGGAGGTCAAGGCCGTCGAACGCCATTCCGCCCTCACCGCGCTGAAGCTGGTGATCACCACCACCGCGGACGAGCCGGTCTCCGGCGACTTCAGGTACGACGGCCTGCGCGGGCAGAGCGTGAGCTTCGGCAGGTTACGGCTGCTGGACCCGGTGGGCGGGAAGGTGTCCTTCGCCCTGCGGGAGAAGGACGCGGAAGGGCCGGCGTTCGGCACCCGTCACCCCATGGCCGGGGCGCGCCTGCCCGACGACTTCCGGCCAGGGGTGCGCTATCCGGTGGAGGTCTACTTCCCGTCTCTCCCCGCCGAGGTCAAGAGCGTGTCGCTGGTGCCCGACCTGCCCGTGGCGGCGATGACGGGCCTCCCGGTCACCGAGGGCTCCGCCGCGCCCGTCGCCAAGGAGCGCCAGGACGGCGACCCCGCACCGGGCGCGGAGTTCCAATGGGCCGTGGTGCCGCCGTCGGGCGAGATCTGGTCCGGGGTCTCCGGTGTGAACGAGCTGGTGGAGGCGCCTCAGAAGACGACGCTGAAGGAGGGCGGCAAGGAGACGGTGGGGCTCCGTACCGACGTGTTGTTCGCCTTCGACAAGGCCACGCTGTCGGACGACGCCGCCACCATCCTCGACGAAGCCGTACGGGAGACCCGCGAGCGGGCGGACCCGGCCAAACCGCCGATCACCATCGAGGGGCACACCGACAGCAAGGGTGACGACCCCTACAACCAGGACCTGTCGGTCAAGCGCGCAGAGGTGGTACGCGACTACCTCGCCGGCAAGCTGGGCACCGGCTACACGTACGAGGCCACCGGCAAGGGCGAGAGTGAGCCGATCGCCAAGAACGACAAGCCGGACGGAAGCGACAACCCCGAGGGCCGCGCACGGAACCGGCGAGTGGAGATCTCCTACCATATCAAGGAGGAGAAGCCGGACGTCACGGTCACCACAGGCCCGTCGGACGTCCTAGGCTCCATCCGCCCGCCGGCGCCGTTCCAGGCCGAGCCGGAGCCGGTGGCGGGCTCGCTCACCTGGCGCAGCGGCGATCAGCGGTTGCGGGTGGACTTCCACCCCTTCCACCGCGACGGCGCCTATCTGGTCGCCACGTTCGACGTGGTCATGGAAGGCGGCTCGGCGCTCACCGCCATCCCCGCCCCGTTCGACGGCTGGCCAGGTCGCCCGAGGTTATGTGTACTATCCGGCACCCGCCGACAACGTCACATCGGTCACGCTGGAGGCGGAGCGCCTCGGCCAGGTCGCCGGCATCCCCGTCCCCTGAGCGACGCCCGCTCCAAGATGGAGCGTCCACCGTCATGGGGCCGCCAGCCGAATCTCCCCCTCGCGAGTACTGTCGGCGACCGGCGATGCGCATAACGTGCGGGCAGAGGGGGTGCCGCGCGTTGTGGCGTCTCACCCGATGTCCGGCACCCCCTCGCGGCGCCGCCGGTTTCAGGATGGGGACGGCTGCTTGCGCACCTTGTAGCGCATTCTCCATCGATCACCGGGCAGGACGATGACCGCCAGGTCCACGACCTGGCCACGGTCGTTCTCCGCCACCCGGTACACGACGAAGACCGGCGTGTGCACCCCGATCCCCAGCTCGCGTGCTTCCTCCGGCGTGGGCATGCGGCAGTCGACGTATTCGTCGGCGTCGGTCACCTCGTGGCCGGCCTCGGCCAGCCTGGCCCAGATCCCGCCGGGCCCGGAGTCCTGTCGCTGGACCGCCTCGCCGCCGTCCGCGAACAGGTAGAGCGGCATGTAGTTGGTCGCCAGCGAGACCGGGCGAGGCGGGTCGGATGGTTCGGGGCCGACGACTTCGTACACGCGGCGCCGGTAGAGCAGGCGCATGTGGCTGCCGAAGCACTTGACCATCTCCTCCTCGTGCACCTGCGCCGTGCAGGTGCCCGCCGTGAAATGACGGACGCGCAGCTCACGGGTGTCGATGTCGGCGAGCATGAACCGATGCCCCGGGTCGCCCTCGAGGCGCTTGATGCCGTCGCGGAGGAACTTCTTCCGTACCTTGATGACCCGGCTTCCCCGCTTGGGGGTGCGATCGATAAGCCCTTCGTGTTTCAACAGATTCAGGGCATTCTGCGCCGTTCCCAAGGACACCCCGTACTGCTCGGCGAGAGCCACCTCTCCCGGCAGGCGATCAGTAGGTTGATTGGATTCGTCCCGAAGCGCATTGTTTCGAATCGCATCGCGCAGGTCGTCCGCGATGCGCTCATAAATTGCGCGTTTTGGGACAGGTGCACGGCTTGCCGTCACGGGTAGAGGCTCCATTTGCTGTACAGAAGTGGTGTGCTCCGATGGTAGACCTCTTGGCCGATTTCTCCAGTCGCTTGGACGACACCATCATGACCTGCTGGATATAGACCTTTGTGCGGTGGATGTGGTGCTCTGGACGTGCATCATTCCAACTTCTATATAGGAATAGCGGCGAACACGATGAGTAACCCGGCGCCTATCTCTCCCCTTCCGCCCGAACCGCCACAAGAGCGCAACAGCGTTTCCCAAATGGCGTTCACATTCGTGGTGATCGTCATTGTCGTGATCCGGCCGGACCTCATCCCCGTGGTGACCGTGATTCTCGCCGTGCTGAGCCTGCACCAGTCCACGAAATGACCACGACCTCTCCGCGAGGCCCCGTCGAATCCCGCCCAGACCTCGATGACCGTACGCCTGCTCAGCGCCACCGCGGCGGACTGCATCCATCTCCGCCGGTCGATGAGCGCCCCGTCCACCGATCGACGCCGAACCACATGGTCGGACGCCTGCGCACGGCCTCGTCCCAGCTCACCCCAGTGAGGTCCGCCGCGGAATAGGAGCGCCGTTCCGCCGTGCCCCGACCGCAGCAGGGCTCGAAGCGGTGCAAACGGTTGCCGCCCTCATCCTGGCCTGATGTGGCACACACCCCTGGATCACTGCAACGGGTTGGCCTAGCATCCGGGGTGTCCCGAGCAGGCAGGGAGCCGCCCCATGTTGAGCCGCCGCAACGCCATGCGCGCCATGGCCATGTCCGCCCTCGCCGTCCCGGTCCTCGACGCGCGTGGCGTCTTGGCCGCGTCCGATCCGTGGGCGCGGGCGAACCACATCGCGGCCAGGGTGCGCGGGCCGAAGTTCCCGCGACGCCGCTTCGACATCAGAGGTTTCGGCGCGGTCGGGGACGGGGTGACGGACTGCACGAAGGCCATCCGTGCCGCGATCAGGGCCTGCCACGCGGCCGGAGGCGGGCACGTGGACGTACCGGAGGGCCGGTTCCTCACCGGCGCCGTCCACCTGCTGAGCAACGTCGACCTGCACCTGGCCGCGGGCGCCAGGCTGCTGTTCAGCACCGAGCCGAAAGCGTACCTGCCGCTGGTGCTGACCAGGTTCGAGGGCGTCGAGCTCTACAACTACTCCCCTCTGATCTACGCGTACGGCCAGCGGAACATCGCCGTGACCGGGTCAGGCGTGCTCGACGGGCAGGCGGACCGGGATCACTGGTGGCCGTGGAAGGGCTCGGGCGACGACGGCTGGGAGCCGGGCGAGCCCCACCAGGCCGAGGCCAGGGCCGCGCTGTTCGCCCAGGCGGAGCAGGGCGTACCGGTCAGGCGGCGGCGATACGGCGAGGGCGGCTACCTGCGCCCGTCCTTCGTTCAGCCCTACCGGTGCGACAACGTCCTCATCGAGGGCGTCACCATCGTCAACTCACCGATGTGGGAGATCCATCCCACGCTGTCGCGGAACGTGCTCGTGCAGAACGTCACGGTCGAGTCGCACGGCCCCAACAACGACGGCTGCAACCCCGAGTCGAGCCGGATGGTGGTGATCCGCGGCTGCACGTTCGACACCGGCGACGACTGCATCGCGATCAAGTCGGGACGCAACGCCGACGGCCGCCGCGTGAACGTCCCCAGCGAGTCCATCGTCGTCGAGAACTGCACCTTCCGCGACGGGCACGGCGGCATGACGATCGGCAGCGAGATGTCGGGCGGCGTACGCGAGGTGTTCATCAGGGACTGCGCGATGTCCAGCCCCAACCTCGACATCGCGCTGCGCTTCAAGACCAACTCCGTGCGCGGCGGGTTCATCGAGGGGTTCCACGCCAGGGACCTTGAGATCGGCCAGGTGGGCGGCTCCGTCATCGACGTCAACTTCCACTACGAGGAGGGACCCGGCCACGGCTTCAACCCGCGGGTGGGCGGGATCGACGTGCGGGACGTGACCGTACGGACCGCCAACCGGGCGCTCAACCTGCGCGGTTACGCCGACGCCCCGATCCGCGGGGTCACGCTGACCGACGTGGACTTCGGCGCCACCGCGACGCCGGTCGTGGTCGAGCACGTCGAGGACCTCGTGCTCAAGAACGTCACCGCCAACGGCGAACCACTGGTCGTACCCTGACCACGGGCTGTGTCACCGGAACCCGCCCCGTACCGATGAGTTTTGCCCACGGAAACGGTCCACCTCCCGAGACGACCGAAAGGGGAGGTCCTCGTGGACCTGTACAGCGTCATACCGGTGAGTGACCTCACGAAGGCACTGGAGTGGTTCGGGGTGTTCTTCGGACGCCCGGCGGACGAGGTCATCGGCGAGGAGCACCTGTGGCAGGTGGGTGAGAACGCGTATGTCGTCGTCGACGACCAGGACGTACGGGCCGGGCGCGTGGGCGGCGCCATGATCACGCTCGGGGTGACCGACCTCGACGACGTCCTGGCCCGCCTGGCCGCCCGCGGCATCACCCACGAACCGGTGGAAACCTACAGCAACGGCGTACGCCATGTGGTCGTCCTGGACCCGGACGGGAACAGCCTCTCACTCGCCGAGGCACCCGCCCAGTAAGCGCGCCTCAGGCGTGAGCAGGCACGAAGAGGGCCGGCCGTGGCCCCCGCTCGAAGCGTTCGATGCGTGCGGAGGATGCGTACGGTGGCCTTCGACGCCGTTCTGCCGACACGGGAGCGTCCGCCGCCACCCGTACCATGGAGCGGCGCCCCACGGGACCGCGAGCCGTCCGAACCCGGAGCTGCCGTGCCTGACGACACCCTGAGCAACGAGACGCCGTACCTGCGGCTTCAGGCCGACTACGTCGGCCGGCTGGGGGTCGAGGTCGGCATCTTCGTCGCCGTCGACCACCTGCGACGCAAGCACCTGCTCACGCCGGAGGAGGAAGGCCGCTACTTCGACATCGACGACTGGTTCCGCGAGCACCTCCCCGAGCCGCCGTTCTATGCGGACGGAAACACCATCGGCGCGATCACCTGGTTCAAACACGCCACAACGGGTGCGATGCTCTCCCGTCTCAGGCCACTGCGGGACCTGCTGTCAGCGCATGATGTGCGGTGCGACCTCGTACGGGCGAGCGATCCGGGGACGCTCGTCTACGAGGACGACTACCAGGTCGGCGTGATCCCCAGGATCCGGAAGCGTCCCTCACCGCTGCCGCCTGGTGTGACGCTCGGACCGACCACCTCGGGTTCCAAGCGGCACCTCGCCCGCCGGCGATCGGAACCCGGATGACGTGACCCGCTCGCAGGTGTGGTGGCCGGCGTGGATGCCCGGTGGTCGCGTCAGGTGGACGGGGTTACGGGTGGGTGCTGGCCGGTGTACCGGAAACGCCCGCGAGCATGCCCTCTGACGACGCCGGCACCAAGGCCGAGGCCGTCGGAGAGGACATGCTCGTCGCCGCAGGCGAATGAGGGCTCAGCGCACGCGGAAGGCTCGCTCCACGGTCTGCTCGACCGTGTTACCCGCCGTGTCGCGCGCCGTGAGGCGGAGCGACGCGAACTCTCCCTTACGCGGGAGGACCGGAACGATCGCCTTCCAGGTGTCCTTGCCGGAGGGCACGACGACGGCCTTGACCCACCGGGAGCCGTCGCGCGACACCTCGACACCGATGCGGGACAGTTGCCGGGTCGCCCCCGTCATGCGCTCCAGCCGCAGGGGCAGCACGAGAACCCCGGGCCTGGACGCGTTGTCCAGGTCGAGCTGGGGATTGGCGCGTAGCACGAACAGCGGCACCGAACCGGCACCCGACGAGGTGAAGGACCACTCCGTCCTGACCTTGGTGGACAGCTCGCTGGCCTTGGGGTTGACCGTGCCGTCCAGGACGAGCTGGAAACGCCCGCGACCTGGCTCGACGGGGAAGGTCACCGTGCCGGGCAGCTTGTCGGCCGTACCCACGACCTTGCCGTCACGCAGGAGCGTCGTGGTGCCGCCGCCGTAGTCGCTGCTCATGAGGGAGCGGCCGGGACGAGACGGGTACCACAGCGGTGTGCGCGCGATGGTGAAGGCCTTGTCGTTCCTGGTCACGGCGGCGTTGTCCGGCAGGGCCGGGCCGACGACGCCCGTGTTCCACCATTCCTTCTCGGTACGACCGGCTCGGTAGGAGTCGGCCTCGGCGTGTTCGTCGGTCTGGTGAAGCCGCCCGGACGGCATGGTCTCGATCGAGCGCCGCCACGGCACGCCAGGCGTGAAGTACCAGGTCGGCGTGGCCGGCAACGACACGACCGCCTGGCTCCACGAGGTGTAGGACCCGCCGGGGCCGTCGGTGACGGGTCCCGCGCCGAACGCGCCCGTGGCGTCGGCCCGGAGGGTGGCCAGGTGCGCTCGTACGGTGCCCAGCTCGCGATCACGCACCCGCAACGAGCCCGGCACGGAGCCCTCTCTGCGCAGCAGCAGGTTGTACTGGTAGGGCGTGTCGGTGAACGTACCGTCGGCACGTAGGGCCGCCAGCTGGGTGAACGTCTCGAAGCGGAACCCGCGCGTCTTCCCCTCAGTGGGCGACACACGGAAACGCAGCGGATCGGGCGAGACGTTCCGCGGCAGCGAGAAGCGGTCGAGGGAGAACCGCGCCCCCCACTGCCGGCCGTCCTCGCGGTCCTGGATGAAGGTGAAGGTCTCTCCGGCCGTCCTGGCGTCGGCGTGGTCGGTCGCCACGTTCAGCAGCCGCGCGTCCCGGGCGTCGAAGACGAGCTCCCGGTCCTCCTTGACCTCCAGGCCGGGCACCGGCACCACGCTCAGCTCATCGCGACGGTCGGGGAACGCGGTCCGGAGCACGGCATAGGCCAGATAGCGGCCCGCGGGCACGCGGACGGGTCCCTCGCTGTCGCCGTGGTTGATGCCGATCTTGATGAGCGGGCCGCCGTCCTCCGGCATGAGCGTCATCGGCATGTAGTCGTCCGGGCGGTCGGGGACCGTACCCAGCTGGTCGATCATCTTCACGTGCAGGTCGTAGCTCTCCACCTCGGTGGAGAGGTTGACCAGCGTGGAGACGGTGACGCCGCCGCCCGTCGCGGTGATGCGCCCCGGGAATGCGCCGGGGCGGGACGACTTCACCTGCGCGGTGACGGTGACCGCCGCGGTGCCGTTCGCGGGGACCGTCACCTGCGTGGCGCCCAGCGTGTACACGCCCTCGGGCGCGTCCAGAGCGAGGTCGAGCGTGACCGGCTCGGCGCCGGAGTTGCGGTAGGTGAGGGTCCGCTCGATCGGTTCGTCCTCGTACGGCCAGCGCAGGTGCCCGAAGGACAGCGTGCCCGCATCGGCGGCGACGGTCTGCTTGACGGCCTTGGCGACGTCCACGCGCCCGGCGCCGTTGTCGGTGAGTGACCCACCCGGCTTGACCGAGCCGACCAGGGCCGCCTTGAGCTGCTGCCACGTCCAGTCGGGGTGCTGCTGGGCCAGGACGGCGGCGGCGCCGGCGACGTGCGGGGCGGCCATCGACGTGCCGGAGTACGCGACGTGGCCGGTCGTACCGGCCTGGGCGGCGGTGATGTCCACGCCGGGTGCGGTCAGGTCGGGCTTGATCGCGAAGTCCGCCACGCGGGGGCCTCTGCTGGAGAAGCTCGCGAGCTCGTCCTCCGAGTCGACCGCACCCACCGTGAGCGCCGAGTCGGCGCTGCCCGGGCTGCCGAGCGTGCTCGCGCCCGGCCCGTCGTTGCCCGCGGCGATCACGAAGAGCACGCCGCTGTCGGCGGAGATGTGCTCGACGGCCTGCTCCAGCGGGTCGAGTCCGGGCTCGTCCGGGTGGCCGAGGCTCAGGTTGACGATCTTGGCGCCCTGCTGGGCGGCCCACTCCATGCCGGCGATGATGCCGGAGGCGTTGCCGCTGCCGCGGTCGTTCAGCACCTTGCCGCTGAGCAGCCGGGCTCCGGGCGCGACGCCCTTGCGCGCGGGCGTCCCCGCGGCCCCCTGACCGGCGATCGTGGCGGCGACATGAGTGCCGTGGCCGTTCCGGTCGACGGCGTCCTCGCTGTCGGTGAAGTTCTGGGCGGCCTCCACCCGGCCGACGAGGTCGGGGTGCTTGTCATCGACGCCGGTGTCCAGAACGGCCACCTTGACACCCTCACCGGTGAACCCGGTCTGCCAGGCCTCGGGCGCGCCGATCTGCGGAACGCTGCGGTCGAGCGAGGCCTTGACGGGCGCGTCCAGCCACACCTTCGCCACCGCACTGTCCTGGCCGAGCTGCCCCCACACCGCCCGCTCGCGCGGAGCGGTGGCCGCCACGGCGTTGATCGAGGTCAGCGTACGGGCGCCGGCCAAGGACGTCTTGGGCGCGGCCCCGTCCCGGTACTGCACGATCAGCGGCAGTCCCTTGACCGAGGCGTCATCCAGCCCGGCCGCGATCAGCCGGGGCACCTGGAAGAGGCTGCGATCCAGCACACCCCTGGCCACGTCGCCGGCGACGTCCAGCGGGATGAGCGACCAGTCGTCCTCGGTGCCCTCCGTGACGTACCGGACGTCCTTCCTGCCGGGACCCGCCTCGAAGCCGACCCGATCACCGTCCACGGTCACGCGGTCCCCGGTGATCAGCGTCACGCTCTTGGCGGCGACCGAGCCGGGCTGTGGGGTGTCCGCAACGGCCGGGGGGACGACGGCCAAGGGGATCGCCAGCGCGACCACCGCTACGAGCGTTCTGCCTAACATAGTCGTTTCCTCCTCATAGGACATGAGGAGTCAAGCAGGGGAGGATTTAAGCGATCAAGCAACCTGGGTGGCGTCATCGGTCATGACGCATGTACGACACGCCACTCAAGCCTCCGCAACCGACGACCGGCCGATGGGGGACCACACCACGCGAACCTCCGCAACCAACGACCGGCCGATGGGAGACCACACCACGAGCAGGTCGCGACCGTCGGGGAACGGTCGGGCACGGCAGGCCTGACGCAGGAACGATCAGCGCTGACTTGACGTACGCGGCCGCCGTCGGGCGATCATGACGCATGACCCGTGTCCTGTCGACACCGCCCACCATTCCCCCGGGCTCCCTCGCCGACTCACCCCAACCCGTGGTACCCGCCTCCGGGGGCCTGCTGCTCCGTCCCTGGGAGCGGGCCGACGCACCGGCGTTCCTCTCCGCCTACCAGGACGACGAGATCAAGCGCTGGCACACACGCCGCCCCTCGACCGAGCCCCAGGTCCTGGAGTGGTTCGACACCTATCGGCAGGACTGGGAACGGGAGAAGGGCGGTCACTGGGCGGTCACGCGCGACGGCGGCGAGGTGCTCGGCCGGATCGCCCTACGCGGTCTCGACTTCGACGACGGCATAGCGGACGTCGCATACTGGGTGCTCCCGGCGGCCCGCGGTGCCGGCGCGGCCTCCCGCGCCCTCACAGCGCTCACGACCTGGGCCATGGACGAGATCGGCTTCCACCGCCTGGAACTGGACCACTCCACGCGCAACCCGGCTTCCTGCAGGGTGGCCACAAAGTCCGGCTACCTCCTGGAAGGCACCAAGCGGAGCGCCGCCGTACATGACGACGGCAGACACGACATGCACCTGCACGCCCGCATCCGAGACATCTGAGCCCGTTCCGCCGACCACGTGCAGGCTCGGCATCCGACGCGGGACGGCGGACCGGCGCGAAGCAGCGTCGCCTTGGACCTGTGAAGAGACGCTGGGCCGGCCTGCCATCGCCATCGTTTCTGTCACCAGTCCCTGCCATGATCGCTGCTTATGGACACCGATGAATTCTGGCGTCTGATAGAGCAATCCGGGCATGCAGCGGGCGGGAAACGAGCGCGCGCGGCATGGCTTCAGGAAGCGCTGAAAACACGCTCAGCCGAGGACATCCTCGATTTCGAGTCGTACCTACTCTCGGCCAGGCGCCGCGTGGACACGTGGTTGATGTGGGGTGCCATGCGCGCCCTGTTCGGATTCGGCTCCGGCGACGACTTCTGGTACTTCCAGATGTGGCTCGTGGGTCTGGGGCGGGAGGTCTTCGAACAGGTCGCCCATGACCCAGACGCCCTGGTGGATGTGCGGGAGGTGCAGCGCCTGGTGGCCATGGAGCATCATGGGCCCCCGTGGAAGAATGACGACTGGCCAACGTTCGAAATCTTGGACTACGTAGCGGGTGAAGCTTGGGAACACGTAACCGGCGATGACAGGGACGGTTTCTACGACGCTCTGAGGGCACGCGGCCATGAGATTTCCGCACTCCCTTGTCCCAGCGACGAAGACTGGGAATTGGACGACGAGGAGGAGTCGGCTCGAAGGCTGCCACGGATCAACCGTTACATGCGCGAACTGTACGGCTGCGCCTGAATCACCAGGTCTTCCCCCACTTAGTCCCTCAAACATCGTTTTCACGACCGGAGAACGAGTGTACGGACAGCAGTCGCCTGGCACCTCGCACGCCCGCCCTGCTGATCTGCTTTTCGGCCCTCGGCAGGCATCTGGTATTCGCGGGTGCGCGACCTACCGTTGCATAGCTCTGTAACGCTTGAGCAGGGCCGTGATTTCGTCGTAGTCGCGCGCGCCGTTCAGCTCGTCGAGCAGGTCGTCAGGGCACAACTCGTAGAGGTCGCCCCACCAGCGACGCGCCTTGTTGTCCCAGATCCGGTAACCGCCGGGAACGCCTCTGGCGACGTAGCGTCTCCTGCCCATGGTTCGTCAGCCTGCGATCCGCCAGTCCACGGGTCAAGCGCGGTGATCAGCCCAATACTCGGTGAGCCAGGGTGAGGAACGACCTTTGGATCGTCGACCGCCCCCGAGCACGTACGGTCCAGCAATGTGGTGGCGATCGTAAGGGCTGCAACTGTGCGGCGGCATGGCAACCCCGGGTCGGAGCGTTCGGTTGGTACGGCGGGAGCAGCGTCCGGTGCCCGGCCCGATGTCCCGCCGCCGTCCGGGACCGGCCCCCGTGCCGCCTACGTTTCCGAGGCCGACATTCGCGACGTGGTCACCCTCGTCAAGCAGTGGCAGGAGGCTGCATGTCCACGATGGCTCTAGGCGACCGCCACGAGGCGGTAGCAACGAAAACACGTGTGTTCGTCTGGCCTGATCTCGCCACAATCCACCCGATACCGGCCCGGCACGATCTCCACGCTGATCGCTTCCGCGTCCATGTCGCCTCGTACCTCGTCGATCTGGATCTCCGGCCCCGGTACCGCAGCATCAAGAAGCACCATCGACCCACCGAAGTCCATGGCCGGCCCCTGCTCCCACGTGACATCGCCCAGTTCGGACACCGCCTGCTCCACGTCACAACCGGGATCGCCATAGACCCACTGCACGAACATCCTCAACCGCTGGAAGTACGTGACACTCGCAGGCTCGTCCCAGAACACCAAAGCCGGCTCACCCGCACCGAACCGGATCACTCCGAGATCGTCGACCGCACATGCCAACTCGTAGTCGTCGCCCTTAGCGCCGGTCCACTCCTTCAGCGCCTTCTCCGCCACGAGCACCAGCGGCCCACCCGAGGACTCCGCCCAGATCTGCACAACCCTCCTCTTGCCCGCATGACTACGGCGATGAGATCACACACCACCACCGCCCTCAAACTGACGCAAGGAGCACACCGCTGACCGAGCGACCCACCTCGTCGACGGCGATCGCCAAATGACTGAGGAGACACGCCGGCGCCGGCGTTTCCAGAATCGGAAACGAGGCTTGTTTCACAGGTGGCCGGTACTGGGTTCGAACCAGTGACCCCTCGCTTGTAAGGAGCCATAATCGCTGAATCGTGCGCCTTGACCTGCACCACCCCACCCTGTGGAGTGCTCGGTACGCTATGATCGATTTCGTCTAATGGCACGCTAATGGCACGGCGATCATGCCTTTGACGTGGGGTTCGCCAGCGAGATCTGGCACGGTACGGCACGGCCCTGTGGCACGCACGCGGCACCCGCCGCGCACACCGCTCCTCCTGATCATCCCGTCTGCCGTCGACCCCGCCCGAAGGGTAAGCGGGCCAGGGCTACGGGTACCAGATGGAGCGCCCCGCCGGACGAACGATCTGGTACCCGTAGCCCTGGTCTGCTCGGCTTGTCCCGGGGTCGATAGCGGGCGGGATGATCAGGCTAACGACCCCAGCCCGATGAGGCCCTGGCAGTCTTTCCGCACATCCCGGAGTCGGAGTGCCCCACGAATTTCAAGTGACCCACAATTGGGTCACTTAAGGGTGAAATCGCGTCTCATACTCGTGCCATGACTGCCGTCGTTCTCGTCTACATGCTCTCCTTTGTCGCCCTCGCCCTGGTGGGCAGCATCATCCTGCCTGCGGTCTGGTCCAGCAAGCCATCTCGCCGGCGAGTCGCGCTTACGGTTCTAGATCGCCTGCTCAAGTTCCTGGTAGATGTCGCGCGTATCCGCGCAGGGCGGTCCGAGCACGGCCGAACGCGAGAACGGCCCTCAGGCCGCACGCGCAGCGTGCGGCCGAGCGCAGGGCTGCGCGGCGGCGCGGAGCGCCGCCCTTGACTCGGGTGAACTCCTGGTCGGGCCGCCCAAGTCGAGAGCAGGCGTCCGTACGGTGGCCATCCCCGATGCGATCGTCCCGGCGCTCCGTGAGCACCTGGAGACCTTCACCGGTCCCGAACCGGAAGCCCTGATCTTCACCGGTCTGCGGGGCGGCATCCTGCGGCGGAGCAACTTCCGACGCGCGGCCAAGTGGGACGAGAACACGAAGAAGATCGGCTTCCCTGGCCTGCACTTCCACGATCTCCGGCACACCGGAAACACGATCGCCGCTGCCTCTGGCGCGAGCCTCAAAGATCTCATGCAGCGAATGGGACATGACTCCGTGCGCGCCGCGATGATCTACCAGCACAGTACGGCAGAAGCCGATCGGAAGATCGCAGACGCCATGAACGCCAAGATCGCCGAGAGCAACCCGGACCATGACGATGGATCTTCGGGAGTGCTCGTCCGCGTCAGCTAATGGCACGTTAATGGCACAAAGCCCCGTAGCATGATCGCTGCGGGGCTTCTTTGTGCTGGTGGGCGGTACTGGGTTCGAACCAGTGACCCCTCGCTTGTAAGGCGAGTGCTCTACCGCTGAGCTAACCGCCCCTGATCGGCACTACACCTTACGACACCATCGGCTTCGATCGCACATCCACCGTCCACTCCGGACCCAGCTCAGGACGCCCGGCCGCGCGCCACCCGAGAAGGGCGGCCCCCAGCATGCCCGCGTCCACCCCGAGCGCCGCCGGCACCAGGGGCGGGGCGTCGCGGAAGGCCAGGCGCTTGACCAGGCGCGTACGTACCGGGTCGAAGAGGGCAGGGCCCGCTTCGGCCAGGCCGCCGCCGAGGACGATCAGGGAGGGGTCCAGCAGCAGTGTGTACGTGGCCAGCGCCAGCGACAGGGCCTCCACGGCCTCGTCCCATACCTCGATGGCGATCGGGTCGTCGGAGGAGACCACCTGTTCGGCCTTGACGCCTTCCACGCCCGCCCGCTCGCTGTAGCGGCGCCCCACCGAGGCGGCCGAGGCGTACGTCTCCAGGCAGCCGAGCTGGCCGCACGCGCACTCTTCGCCGTCCGGGAAGACGGGGGTGTGGCCGATCTCGCCGGCCCAGCCCGCCGAGCCGCCGTACGGTTCGCCGTGGATGATCGAAGCGCCGGCGATGCCCGTGCCGATGGGCAGGAAGAGGAAGTCGGAGACGCCGCGGCCCGCCCCGAGGATGCTCTCCGCGAGGCCGCCCGTGCGTACGTCGTGCCCGAGCCTGACCGGGATGTCCAGGGTGGTGAAATCTGTGGCGGGGACGTCGCGCCAGCCCAGGTTGGCGGCGTAGACGGCGGAATTGTCGGACACCAGCCCGGGTACGGCCAGGCCGACGCCCGCCGGGACGCCGTCGCCCGAGCCGGCCAGATGGGTGATGAAGCCCGAGATCGCAGCCACGACCGCGTCCGGGCCCTCCGCCCGCGGGGTCGGGCGCCGCTCGCTCAGCAGCACCGCGCCGGACTCGCTGACCAGGCCGCCCTTCATGGACGTGCCACCGACGTCGAGCGCTACAACGAACGAACTCTTTGCGGACACGGAAGGAGACGATAGCGCAGCTCAGCAAATGTCCGGAAAGTTCCCATCGAAGCGCTGACCGCGGCATGCGCACCGAAGCGCCCCAACCCCGCGTACGGGCCCGCGAACCCGCAGCCGTCGCCCAAGACGCGGCGCCTCGCCACCGGCCGCTCAGGCATGGCTCAGGCGCGCCCCAGAGGCAATCCTGGGGCACCTCAGGGACAACGCACGGGACGGCCCACGGACAACACGGGGACGGCCAAGGGCCACCCCAAAGGCGACCCGGACCCGGCCCGGAAAGCAACACCCACAGGCACCCCAGGGACAGCCCGCAAACGGCCCGCTCACGGCCCGGCAACGACCCACACAGGCCGCACACGGCCTGACAACGACCCACAAGCGGCCCGACAACGACCCACGAACGGCCGACAGCGACCCCGAAACGGCCCAGAAGCGGCTCAGGCCCACTTCGGCCGCATCTCAGGCGCGCCCGAGCACCCTGTTGAGCGCGGCCTCCACTTCCGCGGAGAGCCCGGGCGGAGGCGGCACCGAGACGGTGAGCGTGTCGGTGCGGGCCATCCGCACGGCTCCGCAGGACCGGCACTCCACTTCGCCGAGCCGGCGGATCAGCGTCGTGGACCCGCAGGTGGAGCACGAGTCCAGGTCGTGGTCGTGCAGCCGTTGACAGTCCGGGCAGATCAGCACCTGGGACTCGTCGCGCACCCCGCGCTGCCACGGGCTGGCGCCGCGCACCGGGTCGGTCTGCCGGGCCCCGCAGCGGTAGCAGGGCATGGTTGCCTCCGAGGTTAAGAAATGTCGGCGAGTGCCTTCACGTAGTCGGCGACGTCACGTGCGGTGGAGGTCGGATTGACCACCTTCCACCGGATCACGCCCTCGCCGTCGATGATGAAGGTCCCCCGTAGCGCAAGCCCCTTCGCCTCATCGAAGACACCGTACGCCCGCGCGACCTGTCCGTGTGGCCAGAAATCGGAGAGGAGCGCGAAGGTGTAACCCTCGCGATCCGCCCACGCACGCTGCGCGAACATGGAGTCGACCGAGACGGTCAGCAGGTGTGCCCCGTCGAGCGGGTTGTCGCGCAGCGCGGACAGCTCGCCGTGGCAGATCCCGCTGAAGGCCAGCGGGTAGAAGACCAGCACGACATTGGCGCCCCGGAACTGGGACAGGCGCACCGGCGTGCCGTGCTGGTCCTGCAGCTCGAAATCAGGAGCCTGAGCGCCGACCTCGGCAGGATGTGCGTTCACGTGACCCATCCTGCCGTACGGCGGGCGCTCGAGCTCCTACCGTCCTTTGGGCGTCACGAGCCTCGTGCCTGACCAGTCGGGGGCGGCGGAGATGCTGCTGGTCTGCGAGAGACCCGCGGTCGTGGCGTCCTCCCCGATGTCGCTCGGCTCCACGTGGCCATCGCGCCCGGCCTTGGGAGTCAGCAGCCAGATCTGGCCGCCCTTGGCGAGTGATCGCATGGCGTTGGTCAGTGCGTCGAAGAGGTCTCCGTCGCCGTCGCGCCACCACAGCAGCGCCACATCGACGACGTCATCACTCTCCTCGTCCAGCAGCTCGTTGCCGGTCAGGTCTTCGATGGAGTCACGAAGCTCGTTGTCGACGTCCTCGTCCCAACCGATCTCCTGCACCACCTGACCCGGCTTGAGGCCGAGTCGTTCGGCCAGGCCGCGCTCGCCCTGCGCCTGACCCGCGGTCGCGCTCACGTTTATCCCTCCTGCTTGAGTGGCCCCGCTTATGCGGTTTATCGCTTCGGCACAGTCCACACGCTGTGACCCTCGGTCGTCAACGGTCGCCACGGGTACGGCCGTAGTCGGCCAGAATCAATCAGACAAAAACGACAGGCGAACCTGGCGTTGCGGGTTGTCGATGTTCAGGTCGACCAGTGCCACCGACTGCCAGGTGCCCAGCGCCAAACTCCCGCCCAGCACGGGGATCGTGGCATAGGGCGGGATCAGCGCCGGCATGACATGTGACCTTCCGTGCCCGGCCGAACCGTGGGCGTGACGCCAGCGGTCGTCGGGCGGCAGCAGGTCGCGCAGCGCGGCGAGCAGATCGTCGTCGCTGCCCGAGCCCAGCTCGAGCAGCGCGATCCCGGCGGTGGCGTGCGGCACGAAAACGTGCAGCAAACCGTCTCCGCCCTGCCCGCGCACGAAGTCGGCGCATTCGGCCGTGATGTCGTGCACCGTCTCTCGTGAACCGGTGGTCACAGAGATGATTTCAGATCTCACAGGCAAATCTTACTTAGGGACAACGACCGCATCAGGACCGGGAAACACCAGCCCCGTGTGGCCGTCGTCGAACCGCACCCTGTAGGGAGGCCCGCCGTCCGGACCTTGGACCTCCACGATTACTCCGATCCGGTCCCTTTCGCCAACGGTATTCCCGTGCACCAGGAGCCGGTCGCCTACCGTCGCATTCATACCTCCAGACTGATACTCCGAAGGCCGCAGGAAAAGACCGTATCCGGAGACAAGGGATATTTTGCCCGCCTGGCTCCGACAAGAAGAATGATGACCAAAACGTTACGCGGAACTGACCGTGGCGGCCGGCGAGCCGGCTCCCCGGACCCGATTTCCCTCTGGGCGAACAAGAAGCGCCGCCACGCGACGCCGTCCGCCGCACACGACGATGACACACGTCTCTATACGCGCGCGCGAGACCCTCTCCATGGATACGACACCCGCCCCCCGTCCGGGGTCACAGAGCAAGGGAGCTAGACTCGCGCGGCACGGCGCCAGGACGTGTACCCCCGCCCCGCCAGGGCAGGTTCCCGTACGACGCCGACCGACCAGGACCACCTCAAGACATCGAGCGAAATTTCGTCAGTTTTCCTGTCTTGTTAATTTGCTCCTGGGATGTAACCTGTGGCGAGATTCGTCCTACCATCGGTGGTCTAGGCCATCGGCACCCCTCCTGCCAGCAGGGACACCCTGGTTACCGGCGAGTAGAGATGCGTTTTCTCCGACTAGCGACCAGGATGGAAGGCGACCCAGACCAGTCATCAGTCCACCTCGGAAGGCGAGACCCAGTGGCTTCCGGACGCCAGCGTTTCTCGATCATCAGCGACGGCCTACCCAGCCAGCTGCCTGATGTCGATCCCAGTGAGACCAACGAGTGGCTCGAGTCTCTCGACAACGTCGTCAAGACCGAAGGCCGCACCAGAGCCCGCTACCTCATGCTCCGCATGCTCGAGCGGGCCCGCGAGCACCAGGTCGGCGTGCCGGGCCTGCGCAGCACCGACTACATCAACACGATCCCGCCGGAGCGCGAGCCGTGGTTCCCCGGTGACGAGCACGTCGAACGCCGCATCCGCGCCTACATCCGCTGGAACGCGGCCATCATGGTGTCCAGGGCCAACGCCCGCACCAACGTGGGCGGCCACATCGCCACCTACGCCTCGGCCGCCTCGCTCTACGAGGTGGGCTTCAACCACTTCTTCCGCGGCAAGGACCACGGCGAGTCGGGCGACCAGGTCTTCTTCCAGGGGCACGCCGCACCGGGCATCTACGCCCGCGCCTTCCTCGAAGGCCGGCTCAACGAGGCCCAGCTCGACGCGTTCAGGCAGGAGCTGTCGCACGGCTTCCACGGGCTGCCCTCCTATCCCCATCCGCGGCTGATGCCGGACTTCTGGGAGTTCCCGACGGTCTCCATGGGCCTCGGCCCGATCGGCGCGATCTACCAGGCGCGCTTCAACCGCTACCTGCTCAACCGGCAGCTCAAGGACACCAGCCGCAGCCACGTGTGGGCGTTCCTCGGCGACGGCGAGATGGACGAGCCCGAGTCGCTCGGCGCCATCGGCCTGGCGGCGCGCGAGGAGCTCGACAACCTCACGTTCGTGATCAACTGCAACCTGCAGCGGCTCGACGGCCCGGTACGCGGCAACGGCAAGATCATCCAGGAGCTGGAGTCCTACTTCCGCGGCGCCGGCTGGAACGTCATCAAGGTCGTGTGGGGCCGCGACTGGGACCCGCTGCTGGCGGCCGACGTCGACGGCGTGCTGGTCAACCAGATGAACACGACGCCCGACGGCCAGTTCCAGACCTACTCGGTCGAGTCGGGCGCCTACATCCGCGAGCACTTCTTCGGCTCCGACCCGCGCCTGCGCAAGATGGCCGAGCACCTGACCGACGACGACATCCGCAAGCTGTCGCGCGGCGGCCACGACTACCGCAAGGTCTACGCCGCGTTCAAGGCGGCCCGCGAGCACGTCGGCCAGCCGACCGTGATCCTCGCCCAGACCATCAAGGGCTGGACGCTGGGCAAGGACTTCGAGGCGCGCAACGCCACCCACCAGATGAAGAAGCTCACCAAGGCCGAGCTCAAGGAGTTCCGCGACCGGCTCTACCTGCCGATCCCCGACTCCGCGCTCGAGGGCGAGCTGCCTCCCTACTTCCACCCGGGCGAGAACGACCCCGAGATCCAGTACATGATGGAGCGCCGCGCCGCGCTCGGCGGCGTGCTGCCCAAACGGGTCGTCCGCGCCAAACCGGTCAAACTGCCCGGCGACGAGGTCTACTCCACCTTCCAGAAGGGGTCGGGCAAGCAGCAGGTCGCCACCACGATGGCGTTCGTGCGGCTGCTGAAGGACCTCATGCGCGACAAGGAGATCGGCCACAGGTTCGTGCCGATCATCCCCGACGAGGCCCGTACGTTCGGCCTCGACGCCATGTTCCCGACGGCGAAGATCTACTCGCCGCACGGCCAGACCTACGAGGCCGTCGACAGGGAACTGCTGCTGTCGTACAAGGAGGCGGTGCAGGGGCAGATCCTGCACGAGGGCATCAGCGAGTCGGGGTCGATGGCCTCGACCATCGCCGCCGGCACGTCGTACGCCACCCACGGCGAGCACATGATCCCGATCTACATCTTCTACTCGATGTTCGGGTTCCAGCGCACCGGCGACCAGATGTGGGCCATGGGCGACCAGATGGGCCGTGGTTTCCTGCTCGGCGCCACCGCCGGCCGCACCACGCTCAACGGCGAGGGCCTGCAGCACGAGGACGGCCACACGCCGCTCATCGGCTCGACCAATCCGTCCGCGGTCATCTACGACCCTTCCTGGGCGTTCGAGGTGGCCCACATCGTCCAGGACGGCCTCAGGAGGATGTACGGCGACCAGCCGGAGGACATCTTCTACTACCTGACCGTCTACAACGAGCCCTACCTGCAGCCGGCGCAGCCCGCGCACATCGACGTGCAGGGCCTGCTCAAGGGCCTGTACAAGTTCGCCGAGGGGCCGCAGACGCAGGGCCCGAAGGCCAACATCCTGTCCTCGGGCGTCGCCGGGCCGTGGGCCATGGAGGCGCAGCGGCTGCTGGCCGAGGACTGGGGCGTGTCGGCCGACGTGTGGTCGGCGACGTCGTGGACCGAGCTGCGCCGCGAGGCCCTGGCCTGTGAGGAGCACAACCTTCTCAACCCCGACGCCGAGCGGCGCGTGCCCTACGTGACGCAAGTGCTGTCGCAGGCGCGCGGCCCGTTCGTGGGCGTCAGCGACTACATGAAGGCCGTCCAGGACCAGATCGCGCAGTGGGTGCCGGGTGACTGGTCCTCGCTGGGCACCGACGGGTACGGCCTGTCCGACACCCGCTCGGCGCTGCGCCGCCACTTCCACGTGGACGCCGCGTCCATCACGCTGGCCGTGCTGTCCAGCCTGGTCAGGCAGGGCGAGCTCGGCGGCGAGGTGCTGCGCGAGGCCATCGCCCGCTATCACCTGAAAAACGGCGTCACCGAGGCCGGCGGCGCCGAGAGCAACGACACCCAGTCGATGGGCGTCTGAACCGTCCGATCACGGCGCTCCCGCGAGGTCCTCGCGGGAGCGCTGTCGTCGCGGCGCGACCAGGGTGGATACGCGCCGCCTCACCCGGGTTTGGTGCACCGTCACGTATTGTGGGCACTACTTCCCCCTGAGAGACGAGGGGAAGATCCATCGATATGCGACGTGTCCTAGCCGCCGCCCTGCTCGTGACCGCCACAGGCTGCTCCACCGCGCCCGCCGAGCCCGCCACGGACGCTCCCGGCGAAACCGCGACGATCGACTGGGGGGCCTGCACCGACCTCGAGCGCCCCGACGGTGAACCTCCCGCCCGCCAGGACGCCTCGGTGCGGTGCGGCACGCTCGCGGTGCCGCTCGACTACTCCGAGCCCGACGGCGAGCAGCTGAACCTGGCGCTGATCAAGCTGCCGGCCACCGGCAAGGGCAAGCGGCTCGGATCCGTGGTGTTCAACTTCGGCGGCCCGGGCGCGTCCGGCGTCGACACGCTCGACCAGGCGGCCAAGGCGCTCACCACGCTGCGTTCCCGCTACGACCTGGTCAGCTTCGACCCGCGCGGCGTCGACCGCAGCTCGGGGGTACGCTGCGGCGACGCCTCCGAACTGGAGACGTTCACCTCGCTCAACACGCTGCCGCCCGGCGAGGAGACGCGCAAGCGCACCACGGCGGCCAACAAGAGGTTCGCCGAGCTCTGCGAGCGCGACTCCGGCAAGGTCCTCCCCCACGTCGGCACCGTGAACGCCGCCCGCGACATGGACCGCATCCGCGCCGCCGTGGGCGACTCCAAGCTCAACTACGTCGGCATGTCGTACGGCACCCAGCTCGGCGCCGTCTACGCCACCGAGTTCCCCCACAACGTGGGCCGGATGGTGCTCGACGCGCCGCTCGACCCGACCGTCTCGTTCGAGCAGCGCACGCTGGCGCAGACGCGCGGCTTCCAGCAGGCGTACGAGAGTTTCCTGCGGTCGTGCGTGAAGTCCACGTGCGCGCTCGGCAAGGACGAGGCGACCGCCGACAGCAACGTCGAGAACCTGCTGACGCGGCTGACCACCAAGCCGCTGAACGTCCACGGCCGCACGCTGACGCAGGGGCTGGCCTCGACCGCCGTGGCCGCCGCGCTCTACTCCGAGCTGACCTGGCCGTTCCTGGAGCAGGCGCTCAGCGAGGGGCTCAAGGGCAACGGTGAGGCGCTGCTCTACCTCGCCGACAACTACACCGGGCGCAGGGAGGACGGCACCTACTCCACGCAGATGACCAGCTTCCCCGCCATCACCTGCGTCGACACCGCGGAACGGCCCAGCGAGGCCGAGCTGCGGCGCACCGAGGCGGCCGCGCTGAAGATCTCGCCGCTGTTCGGCAGCGAGGGCTCGGGCGGGCTGTGCCGGGTCTGGCCGGTCAAGGGCAGCGACCAGGCGCGGCGCGTGGACGCCACCGGCTCCGCGCCGATCGTGGTGGTGGGCGGCAAGGGCGACCCGGCCACGCCGTACCAGTGGGCGCCCAAGCTGACATCGCAGCTCAGGACGGCCACGCTGGTGACGTACGAGGGCGAGGGGCACGGGGCGTACCTGTCGGGCAGCAAGTGCGTGCACGAGCTCGTGGACGCGTACCTGATCGACGGAAAGGTTCCGCAGAAGGGTGCCACGTGCCCGGCGGCCTAGGCTGGTCGAGTGACGGAGAACAACGCGCGGAGCGCGGACCAGGCGACGGAGAACGATGCAGGAAGTGAGCGGATCGCTCACATCGAGACCGAGGCCGCGCGCCTGGCGGCCTTGGCCGGTGACCTGTCCGTCCCGGTGCCGACGTGCCCGGGATGGACGATCGCCGACCTGGTCACGCACGTCGGCCGGACCCACCGCTGGGCGGCCCATGTGCTGCGTGAGCAGGTGCGGGAGAAGATCTGGTCGCGGCAGGTGCCGAGCGGACTGGCCGAGGGGCAGAGCGGCGACGCCGCCTGGCTGATGGAGGGAGCCGCCGAACTGCTGGACACGCTGCGCACCACCGATCCCGAACTGGAGGTGTGGACGTGGGGCCCGGACCGGCGGGCCGCGTGGTGGCCGCGCCGGATGCACTTCGAACTGGTGGTGCACCGGGCCGACGCCGAGCTCGCACTCGGCCTCGACCCGGTCGTCCCGGCGGAGACCGCCGCCGACGGCGTCGAGGAGTTCCTGCACAACCTGCCGCACGCCGTCTGGGTCACCCGGTCACTGGCCGGGCTCGGCATGGAGGGGGCCACGATCCACCTGCACGCGAGCGACGGCGAGGGCGAGTGGACCATCACGCAGGGCTCCGGCGGGAAGATCACCTGGGCGCGCGGCCACGCGAAGGGCGACGCCGCGGTCCAGGGCCCGGTGTCGGATCTGCTGCTCATGATCTACGGCAGGCGCTCACCCGGTGATCTGACCGTGCACGGCGACCGCGAGCTTCTCGGCCGCTGGCTGGCCGCCGTCGACTTCTGACGAGCGCCCTGGACGCGCCGCCGCTCGGCGATCGGCGGCGTGTCCAGGGCGTCATGGTGATCGGCTCCGCATCGGCTTCGCGCGGAGCGGCCCGGGCGGGACCGGCGGTCGCGGGGAAGGCGCTCCCCCGGCCCGTGCCCGGATGATCACTTGCGGTGGAAGACTCCGAAGGTGTTGCCTGACACGTCGCTCACGTAGGCGAAGTCGATGGCGGCGCCGTCGTCGATCACCTTCATCAGCACCTTGCCGCCGAGCGACTCGCTCTGGGCGCACGTCGCCTCGACGTCGGCCACCTGAACGTGGAAGATCGCATGGTCGGGGAACTCTCCCTTGGTGTTGAACAGCCCGCCCATCGGCCCGTCGCCGCCCGGCCTGCTGATCGTGCGGTAGTCCACCGGGCCGTCCCCACCGGTGAACCGCCAGCCGAACAGACCGCCGTAGAAACACTCGGCGCCCTCGGGGTCGTCGGTCGCGACCTCGAACCACGTCACCGTGTGGTCCATCATCGTCTCCTCATCTGTCGAACAAGACAACGATCCAACGGTCAGGCGACACCCTTATGTCGGTGTTTCCCCTTGATTTTCGAGCAAAGGTTCAGTCGAGCGCGGTGCCGTGGACGACCATCTCGGGCACGTCGGTGGCGAAACCTTCGAGCGGGCGATCCGGACAGCGCTCGGCGGTGACGGTGGCGGAGGCGATGCGGTCGAGGCGGAAGACGCGTACGTCGTCACGGAGCCGGCACCACGCCACGAGATACCAGAAACCGCCGCGCCCGCCCAGGAACACGCCCGGTTCGACGTCGCGCGTGGTCAGCGCGCCCTTGGCGTCGGCGTAGTCGAGCCGGAGCACGCGGCGGCGCAGCAGCGCCTCCTCGATGGCGCGGGAGATGCCCTCGCCGCCGAGGGGCTGGACGCCGGCGGCGGGCTCGTCGGGCGGCTGGACGAGCTGCACCCTCCGGGCCAGCTCACGGGCGAGCTCGCCCTCGGGCCCCGGCATCGCCGCCACCACCTTGCGTAACGCGCTGCGGGCCTGGCGGCCGAAGGGCTGGTCGCCGGCCCGGCTGAGGGCGAGCGCGATCGCCACCGCCTCGGCGGGGCTGAAGTTGAGCGGAGGAAGGGACATCGTCTTGTCGATCGCGTAACCGCCCCTGCGGCCCGGCTGGGCGTAGATCGGGACGCCGGACTCCTGCAGCGCGGTGATGTCGCGCTCGATCGTGCGCACGCTCACCTCGAACCGCTCGGCGAGCTCGCGGGCGGAGCGGCAGCGTGGCGCGATGGCGCGCAGGTCTTCGACGAGCGCGTAGAGCCGGTCGGTACGGTTCACAGCCGCGACGCTACGCCGGGCCACCGACAATCGCGTGCCCCGGCGGCGCCCGGGAACCCCTGCCTCACCGTACGACTACAAGGATCTGACGGCCGGGGGGAGGGCGCTCGGGGAGCCGTCAGGCCCGGGTCCAGTCGAGGAGCCTGTCCGGGGGCCAGGTGTTGACGATCCGCTCCGCCTCGATGCCGCACAGAGCCGCCCGCTCGCAGCCGTACCGCTGCCAGTCGAGCTGCCCGGGGGCGTGCGCGTCGGAGTCGATCGCGAACACGCACCCCATCTCGTACGCCAGCCGCATCAGCCGCTTGGGCGGGTCGAGCCGGTCGGGCCGCGAGTTGATCTCGACCGCCACCCCGAACCGCCGGCACGCCTCGAAGACCAGCTCCGCCTCGAACTCCGACTCGGGCCTGCGCTCCCCGCGCCGCCCGCCGGCCCGCACCACCCGGCCGGTGCAGTGCCCCAGCACGTCCACCAGGGGGTCGGCGACGGCGGTGACCATCCTGCGGGTCATGGCGCCGGAGTCCATGCGGAGTTTGGAGTGCACGCTCGCCACCACCACGTCGAGGCGTTCGAGCAGTCTCCTGTCCTGGTCGAGCGAGCCGTCCGGGTTGATGTCGACCTCGATGCCGGTCAGGATCCTGAACGGGGCCATGCGCTCGTTCAGCTCGGCCACCACGGCGAGCTGGTGTTCCAGGCGCTCGGCCGAGAGTCCCTTGGCCACCGTCAGGCGGGGTGAGTGGTCGGTCAGCGCCAGATATCCGTGGCCGAGCCGGGCGGCGGTCTCGGCCATCTCCTCGATCGGCGACCCGCCGTCCGACCAGTCGGAGTGGCTGTGCAGATCACCTCGCAGCGCGCCGCGCAGCGCGGCGGTCTCGGCGTCGAGCTCGACGCCCTCCGTGGCCCGCAACCGCCGCAGATAGGTCGGAACCTGACCTTCGAGACTTTCGTTGACCACAAGAGCGGTGACCTTGCCGATGCCCGGCAGGTCGCCGAGGCCACCCGTGCGGGCCAACCGGGCGAGTTCGTCCGCGGGGAGGCCGGCGACCACCGCGGCGGCGCGGCGGAACGCCCGTACACGGTAGGTCGGCTCGCCTGCGCGCTCCAGCAGGAAGGCGATCTCGCGCAGGGCCAGGACCGGATCCATACACCCTCCATAGCCGAAATAAATCGAGATGCACTAATCACTCATTGAACACGGACGGTCGCCGCCGCTAGAGTAATCGGCCCATGAAAGCAGGAGCTTGATGGCACCACCGCCGCCCACCCACCACTCCCCTCCGAAGCCTCCCCCGCGCAAATCGTCGAAGGCCGTACCGCTCACGATCCTGGGCGTCCTGTCCGTGATGCTGGTCGGCTACTGCGCCGCCGTGCAGGACGACGAGGAGGTCACCGCCGACTGCGTCATGCGGCTCGACGACGGCACCTACGAGGTCGTCGACGACGACTACTGCGACGATGACGACGGCACGCACTACTACGGCGGGTCCCGCGGGGCCTACCTCTGGTACTACGGCGGCACGCGGGTCGGCAACCGCGTGCGCGGCGGCACCACCTACCGCCCGTCCAACGTCGACATCAACACCCGCAGCGGCAAGTCGATCCAGCGGGGCGGCTTCGGCAGCAAGTGGGGCGGCGGGGGCTGAAGGTGCGTCGCGAGCACGGCACTCCCAGGCCAGGCTGGGAGAAGACGATCGAGGGCCAGGGCCTGGCCTACCACAAGGCCGCACACCCGTCGGGGCTGAGCCGCCCCTACTGGGACGAGTCCGTCCACTACGTCCTGTCGATGGACGAGGTCGAGGCGCTGGAGGAGCAGGTCGAGGAGCTGCACGCGATGTGCCTCCGCACGGTCGAGCACGTGGTCTCGGCCGGCCGCTTCGCCGACTTCGCCATACCCGAATGGGCGTGGGAGGACGTCGCGCGCTCCTGGGAACGCCGCGACCCCCACCTGTACGCCCGCTTCGACCTGCGCTACGACGGCACGGGCCCGGCCAGGCTGCTGGAGTACAACGCCGACACGCCCACCTCGCTGGTGGAGTCGTCGGTGATCCAGTGGTTCTGGCTGCAGGACGTGCATCCCGGCGACGACCAGTGGAACTCCGTGCACGAACGGCTCATCGACCGCTGGCCCCGGTTGGGGCTGCCGCCGGGGCCCACGCACTTCGCGTTCACCAACATGGACGAGACAGGCGAGGAGGCCATGACCGTGGCCTACCTCCAGGAGACCGCAGAGCAGGCCGGCCTGCAGACCGTCTCCGTGGCCATGGAGGACATCGGCTGGGACTCACTCAACCGCCGCTTCGTCGACGTCGAGGAGCGGATGATCCGCTCGGCGTTCAAGCTCTACCCCTGGGAGTGGATGCTGGCCGAGGACTTCGGACGGCACGCCGTACGGCACACCACCTGGATCGAGCCGCTGTGGAAGTCCCTGCTGTCCAACAAGGCGCTGCTGGCCCTGCTGTGGGAGCTCTATCCCGGCCACCCCAACCTGATGCCCGCCTACCTCGACGGCCCCAGAGACCTCACCTCCTACATCGCCAAGCCGCTGCTCGGCAGGGAGGGGGCCTCCATGCGCATCGTCACCCCCGACGTCACCCAGGAGACGCCCGGCACCTACGGCCGGGAGGGGTACGTGTTCCAGGGCTTCGAGGCGCTGCCCGTCTTCGAGGGGCAGCGGCCGGTGCTCGGCGCGTGGGTGGTCGCCGACGAGGCCGCCGGGCTCGGCATCAGGGAGACCACCGGCCTCATCACCGACGACACCTCGTCGTTCGTCCCGCACCGCATCGCTGACTGACGTGCTCCCCGACCGACACCTGCCCGCCCCAGCTCCGGGCGGACCCGCACACCCCTGATTGGAACTGACGTGACTCTTCTCGAACTCCTCGCCCGCGGCTCGGGCGCCATCGCCGCTTACGCAGCCGTCGGCGTGATCCTGATGATCGTCGGGTTCTTCGTGATCGACTGGGCGACGCCGGGCAAGCTGAGCGAGGTCATCCGCAGCGAGCGCAACCCCAACGCCACCCTGCTGGCCAGCGCGGCCATGGCCGCCATCGGGCTGATCGTGGCCGCCTCGATCTGGTCGTCCGGCGGCCGGCTCGCGGAGGGCCTGGCGGGCACGGCGGTGTTCGGGCTGGTCGGCATCGTGGTGCAGACCGTGGCCATGCTCATCTTCGACCGGGTGGTCGGCGTCTCCGTACGCGACCTGGTCAAGGAGCCCGATCTGCAGCCGGGCGCGCGGCTGCTCGCGGTCACCCACGTCGCGATCGGGCTCATCACGGCCGTCGCCGTCATCTGAGAGGGCGAACCACCGTTCCGGTCAGCCGAGCGGACCTGGCACTCTAGGAGGCGTGACAGAGCGGACCCGGGAGGACACCACACGCAGGCTCGAGCGGGCCATGGGCTCACTCGGCACGGCGGCGATGGCGCGCATGGACGAGCAGTTGCCGTGGTTCCGGGCCCTCAGCGCCGAGGACCGGTCGTGGGTGGGGCTCGTGGCCCAGGCCGGCATCGCCGCGTTCGTCGAGTGGTTCTCGACCGCGGGTGAGGGGCGGCGCACGCCCAGCATCGAGTTCTTCGGCACGGCGCCACGCGAGCTCAAGCGGTCGATCTCGCTCCAGCAGACCGTCGACATCGTCAGGGTCGTGGTCGAGGTGGTCGAGGCGCAGACCCACGAGCTGGCCGCGCCGGGCGGCGAGGACGAACTCCAGCAGGCCATGCTGCGCTACACCCGCGACGTCGCCTTCGCCGCCGCCCACGTCTACGCCCGCGAGGCGGAGGCGAGGGGCTCGTGGGACGCCAGGCTCGAAGCCCTGATCGTCGACGCCCTGGTACGCGGCGAGGTGGACGACGGCCTGCACTCCTGGGCCGCCGCCCTGGGCTGGACCTCCTCGCCCGTCGTCGTCATCGCCGGGCACGCCCCCGAGGGCGACCCGCGCGCGGTCATCGACGGCCTGCGGGAGAAGGGCCGCCGCATCGGCATGGACCTGCTGGCGGGGGTCCAGGCCGACCGGCTGATCGTGATCGTGGGCGGGGCGGGCAGCGTCAACGACGCGGCCAGGCAGGTGGTGGCCCGCTTCGGCGTCGGCCCCATCGTCATCGGGCCCGAGGTGCCCGACCTGCACGCCGCCGCCAATTCGGCCAGGGCGGCGCTGGCGGGGCTGAAGGCGTCGTCGGGCTGGCCCGACGCGCCCCGGCCCGTGCACGCCGAGGACCTGCTGGCCGAGCGGGCGCTCGACGGCGACCTCGACGCCAGGCGGCAGCTCATTGACAGCGTCTACCTGCCGCTCGCGGGCACCCCGCTGCTCGACACGCTGGCCACCTACCTGGAGCAGGGCACGTCGCTGGAGGCGACGGCCAGGTTGTTGTTCGTCCATCCCAACACCGTGCGCTACCGCCTGAAGAAGATCACCGAACTGACCGGTTACCAGCCCACCGAGGGCAGGTCCGCCTTCACGCTCCAGGTGGGGCTCATCCTCGGGAGGCTGGCGGAGAGTGCGGTGAGCTGGCGCGCTCTAACGTAACCGTGCCGTCATCCCCACTGTAGGGTTCCTACAAATCACCCTGGACAAAGTTCGTACGGATCTCCATCCGCGTGTCGAAGTTCTACAGGGCATGGTGGATTTTGTGCTTGTACTCGTCGCTCCGGGCCAAGGTGCCCAAACGCCAGGCTTCCTGACTCCATGGCTTGAGTTGCCCGGTCTGGCCGACAGGCTGGGCTCGTGGTCGGAGGTCGTCGGGGTCGATCTGATCGCCCAGGGCACGACCGCCGGTGCCGACGAGATCCGCGACACCGCCGTCGCCCAGCCGCTGCTCGTGGCCGCCGCGCTGGCCTCCGCCGAGGCGCTCGGCGCGGCCCCCGACATCGTCGCCGGGCACAGCGTCGGCGAGTTCGCCGCCGCCGCGCTCGCCGGGGTACTCACCCCGGAGCAGGCGCTGTCCCTGATCCGCGACCGCGCCCAGGCCATGGCCAAGGCCGCCGCCATCACCGAGACGGGCATGACGGCCGTGCTCGGCGGCGTCGAGGAAGAGGTTCTCGCCGCGATCGACAGGCACGGGCTCACCGCCGCCAACATCAACGGCGCCGGGCAGATCGTGGCGGGCGGCACCCTCGAGCAGCTGGCCGCGTTCAAGGCCGACCCGCCGGCGCGCGCCCGGCTCATCTCGCTCTCGGTGGCGGGCGCCTTCCACACCGCCCACATGGCCACGGCGGTCGAGAGCCTGCGCGAGGCCGCGACGAACGTCACGCCCGCCGACCCGAAGGTCACGCTGCTGTCCAACTTCGACGGCGGGCCGGTCGCCACCGGCGCCGAGTTCGTCGAGCGGCTGGTCCGGCAGGTCAGCAGCCCCGTCCGATGGGGTGCCTGCATGGAGACCATGGCCGGTCTCGGCATCACCGGGATGATCGAGCTGCTGCCCGGCGGCACGCTGACCGGCCTGGCCAAGCGCGCCCTGCGCGGCGTGCCGGCCGTCGCGCTGAAGACCCCCGACGACCTCGACACGGCCAGGGAGCTGATCGCGTGATAATTCCCGGCGTCGCCCCTGGCGGCAGAGTGCTCGCCTTCGGCCACTACCAGCCGGCCCACGTGGTCACCAACGACGACCTGGCCAAGACCATGGCGACCGACGACGAGTGGATCCGCTCCAGGGTCGGCATCAAGGAGCGCAGGGTCGCGCCCGACGGTGAGTCCCTGGAGGACATGGCCACCATCGCCGGCGGCAAGGCGCTGGCCGCGAGCGGGCTGTCGCCGGAGGACGTCGACCTCGTCATCGTCGCCACGTGCACGCTGGAGACCCAGATCCCCAACGCCTCCGCCATCGTGGCCCACCGGCTGGGCATCGAGTCACCCGGCGCGTTCGACGTCAACGCCGCCTGCGCCGGCTTCTGCTACGCCCTCGGCACCGCCAGCGCCGCGGTGCGCGCGGGCTCGGCCAGGAACGTGCTGGTCATCGGCGCGGAGAAGTTGTCACAGTGGATCGACTGGACCGACAGGTCCACCGCCGTGATCTTCGCCGACGGCGCGGGGGCCGCGGTGGTGGCCCCGTCGGAGACTCCCGGCATCGGCCCTGTGGTGTGGGGCAGTGCCGGCGACAAATCCGAGGCCATCAGCATCAAGGACCGCACCGACTACCTCCGCCAGGAGGGCCAGACGGTGTTCCGCTGGGCCACCACCGCGCTGCATCCGGTGGCGCTCGAAGCCTGCTCGCGGGCGGGTGTCGACCCGTCCGAACTGGCGGCATTCGTGCCTCACCAGGCCAACCTGCGCATCATCGAGGCCATCGCCCGTAAGCTGGGCGCCGACCAGGCCGTCATCGCTCGCGACATCGTCACGTCGGGCAACACCTCGGCCGCCTCCATCCCTCTCGCGCTCTCGCGCATGGTGGAACGCGGCGAGATCCGCACGGGCGATCTCGCGCTGGTGCTCGGCTTCGGCGCCGGCCTGACCTACGCGGGCCAAGTGATCGAGATTCCGTAGGATCGGGCACGGTCTGCGCCGTGCCACCCAGAGAAAGACTTGTGCGGCGCGGCCGTACAGATTCCAGGAAACCAAAGGAGAAACAGCGACATGGCTGCCACCGAGCAGGACATCCTCCAGGGCCTCGGCAAGATCATCAACGAGATCACCGGCATCCCGGCGTCCGAGGTGACCCCTGAGAAGAGCTTCGTGGACGACCTCGACATCGACTCCCTGTCCATGGTCGAGATCGCCGTGGCCGCCCAGGACGAGTTCGGCGTCGAGATCCCCGACGACCAGCTCAAGAACCTGAAGACGGTCAAGGACGTCCTCACCTTCATCCAGAACTGAGCCCCGACACCCGATCCGACCAGTACTGATCAGCAAGGGAGCGCGAAACGTGAGTGCGAACCGGGTACGTGTCGTCGTCACCGGGCTTGGCGCGACGACGCCCGTCGGTGGGGACGTCACCTCGACCTGGACGGCGCTCCTCGCCGGTCAGTCGGGTGTCAAGGCTCTCACCACGGACTGGATCGACACCGTCCCCGTGAAGTTCGCGGGGACGGCCGCGGTCGACCCCACCGACGTACTGCCGCGGCCCGAGGCCCGCCGCCTCGACCGCAGCGAGCAGTTCGCGATGGTCGCCGCGCGGGAGGCCTGGCAGGACGCCGGCTCTCCCGAGGTGCCGCCGGAGCGGCTAGGCGTCGTGGTCTCCAGCGGCATCGGAGGCATCAACACCACGCTGTCCGCCTACGACACCTATCGTGAGCGCGGCTGGAACCGGCTGTCGCCCTTCACCGTGCCGATGCTCATGCCCAACGGCCCGGCCGCCTGGATCGGGCTCGACCTGGGCGCCCAGGCGGGTGTGCACGCCACGGTGTCGGCGTGCGCGTCCGGCGCCGAGGCCATCGGCCACGCGATGGACATGATCAGGGTGGGCCGCGCCGACGTCGTGGTCGCCGGAGGCACCGAGGCCGCCATCCACGGCCTCAACATCGCCGCCTTCGCGGCCGCACGGGCCATGTCCACCCGCAACGACGACCCGGCGGGCGCCTCACGGCCGTGGGACCGCGGCCGCGACGGGTTCGTGCTCGGCGAAGGCGCCGGCATCGTCGTGCTGGAGTCGGAGGAGCACGCCAGGGCGCGGGGCGCGCACATCTACGCCTACTGCGCCGGCGTCGGCTACTCCGCCGACGCGCACCACATCACGCAGCCCGAGCCCGACGGCCGGGGCATCATCATGGCGATGACGCAGGCGCTCACCGACGCCGGCGTCACCGGTTCCGACGTCAAGCACGTCAACGCCCACGCCACCTCGACGCCCGCGGGCGACGTCGGTGAGGTGCAGGCCGTGGCCAAGGCCATCGGCACCCACCCGCTGGTGTCCTCGACCAAGTCCATGACCGGGCACCTGCTCGGCGGCGCGGGCGGCATCGAGTCGGTCTTCACGATCAAGGCACTGCAGGAGCGGGTCGTTCCCGCCACGATCAACATCGACGACCTCGACGACGGCATCGAGGTCGACATCGTCCACGGCAAGAACCGCACGCTGCCCGATGGCGACGTGGCCGCGGTCAACAACTCGTTCGGATTCGGCGGGCACAACGTGACCGTCGTCTTTAAGGGGGCATAAAGTGACCGTCCTCGACAACCGGGTGGTGACGTCCGGCTCCGATCAGGAGCCTGCCGATCCCCGCGATCCCGTCGCCCGCCTCGCCGCGCTGCTCGACGAGGGCTCGCTCCGGCTCATCACCCCGCAGGACAACAGCGGCATGCTCGCCGCCATGGGGCGCGTCGAAGGTGTTCCCGTCGTCGCCTTCTGCAGCGACGCCCGCTTCCAGGGCGGCGCCATGGGCAGCGAAGGCTGCGAGCACATCGTGCACGCCTACGACGTGGCCGTGCGCGAGCGCGTGCCCGTCATCGGCATCTGGCACTGCGGCGGCGCCCGCATCCCCGACGGCGTCGAGTCGCTGCACGCCGTCGGCCGGGTCTTCGCCGCCATGACGAAGGCATCCGGCGTCGTGCCGCAGATCTCCGTGGTCGTCGGCCCCGCCGCCGGCGGCGCCGCCTACGGCCCCGCGCTCACCGACCTGGTCATCCTGGCCGACTCCGGCCGCATCTTCGTCACCGGCCCCGACGTGGTCCGCAGCGTCACCGGCGAAGACGTCGACAGCGCCGCCCTGGGCGGCCCCGCCCCCCACAGCAAGCGCAGCGGCGTGGCGCACATCGTCACCAAGACCGAGACCGACGCCTACCTCAAGGCGCGTCAGCTCGCCACGCTGCTCGGACACCAGGGCCGGGTGCGCACGGGAGAAATCGAGGAAGTGGACTTCTCCACGCTGCTGCCCGACTCCGCGCGCCGCGCCTACGACGTCAAGCCGCTGGTCAACGACCTGCTCGACGAGCCTGGCCTGGAGCTGCACCCCAAGTGGGCGCCCAACATCGTCACCTCGCTCGGCCGGCTCGGTGGCCGGACGGTCGGGGTCATCGCCAACAACCCGATGCGGCTCGGTGGCTGCCTCGACGCCACGTCCGCCGAGAAAGCCGCCCGCTTCGTACGCATGTGTGACGCCTTCGGCGTGCCGTTGGTTGTCCTGGTGGACGTACCCGGTTACCTGCCGGGCGTCGGCCAGGAACACGACGGGGTCGTACGCCGGGGGGCCAAGCTGCTGCACGCCTTCGCCGAGGCGTCGGTGCCCCGGGTCACGCTGATCACGCGCAAGGCCTACGGCGGGGCGTACATCGCGATGAACTCCCGCGCCCTGGGCGCCACCAAGGTCTTCGCCTGGCCCACCACCGAGGTCGCCGTGATGGGGGCCGTCGCGGCGGTGCGCGTCATCAAGCGGCGCGAGCTGGCCGCCGTGCCCGAGCACGAGCGGCCCGCGCTGGAAGAGCGGCTGGCCGCCGAGCACGAGAAGCT
The DNA here is from genome assembly GCF_004352805.1 of Nonomuraea mesophila. Taxonomy (NCBI): domain Bacteria; kingdom Bacillati; phylum Actinomycetota; class Actinomycetes; order Streptosporangiales; family Streptosporangiaceae; genus Nonomuraea; species Nonomuraea mesophila. The sequence continues at coordinate 5,664 of NZ_SMLD01000020.1, read as the reverse complement.
CGCCGGCGGTCTGACCCGGGCCCAAGAGCTCGGCGTCATCGACGAAGTGATCAAGCCCGAGGAGACCCGCGGCGCGATCGCCAAACTCCTCGCCCAGGCCACCCCGGCCCGCGGCGCCCACGGCAACATCCCGCTGTAAGCGCCGGCCACCGCCTCACCCAAGCGCCGCGGCATCACGCACAAGGCCCCGCACCGGTCCCGGTGCGGGGCCTTCGCGTTGCCGGGCAGCGGGGCCCGGCCGCGGGGCGCTGCTCGTGCCGAGCGGAGGTGTCAGACGGCGGCGTGCAGCCAGCGGACGGGAGCGCCGTCCCCGGCGTAGCGGAACGGCTCCAGTTCCTCGTCCCACGGCCTGCCCAGCATCTTGTCGAGCTCGTCCTCCAGCACGCACCGCCCTTCGGCGGCCATCATCATCGCGGCGCGCAGCCGGTCTTCGGGGATCATGATGTCGCCGGAGGCGCCGATCACCGCCGTGAAGGCGCCGAGCGTCGGCGTGTAGGCGTGCCGGGACCCGTCGACACCCGGCGAGGCGTCCTCGGTGATCTCGAATCTGAGCCGCTGCCAGCCCATGAGCGAAGAGGCTATGGCCGCGGCGACGCCGGGCCTGCCCTCCCATTCCGCCTGCGCACGCACGACGTTCGGCGCGGCGGGTTGAGGAGTCCACGTCAGGTCTACGGGCACGCCAAGGACACCCGCGACTGCCCATTCGATGTGCGGGCACAGCGCGGGCTGAGCCGAGTGGACGTAAAGGACGCCACGAGCAGACACCGGACCTCCCATTCGGTACGAGGTGCGCCTTCCCCAACGGCCTCGTCCCGGGATGATCACAAGTGACTAGGGAGAGACTACCGTCGGTCGCCATCACGCACCAGTGGGGGGCCATACCAACTTGGTGGGCGAGTCGCATGTGACAGCGGGCCGGCCGAGGAAAGATACGGGCTCATGGACATGCAATCTGTCGGCGACGCCTTCATCCGGCCAGGTCAGGTACTGACCGACCGGTCGGCGCTGTCCGCCGCGTCGCGCTGGACCCAGGCAGTCTCGGAGGCGGACGGTGTCTGCGTCATCCACCTGTCTCCCGGTGCCGACCCCTGCGAGGTCACCGCCGAACTCCGCGAGGAGGGCATGCAGGCCTCGCCGAACCACGTGTTCCGCGGCCAGCCGCTGTTCTTCGGCGGCCCCGCGTCGCGGCCCTTCCCCTGCCCGCCCATCCCGTACAAACCGGGCCGCACTCGCTCCGACGTGGTCATCGGCCTGCTCGACACCGGGGTCGCCAAGCACCCGTGGTGGTCGCGCAGCGACTGGTACGAGCGCCTCGGCCCCGACGACGCCGACGCGACGGAGGGCGCCCAGGCGGGCCACGGCACCTTCATCGCGGGCCTGCTGGCGCGTCTGGCGCCGGGCGCGGCGCTGCGGGTGGACCGGGTGCTCGACGGCGACGGCTTCACCGACGAGGCCACCGTGGTACGCGCGCTGCACCGCATGCGCGACCAGCCTCCCGACGTGCTCAACCTGTCCTTCGGCGGCCACACCTTCGACGACCGGCCGCCGCCCCTGCTGTCCGACGCCGTCGCCGCGCTGAGCGGCACGGTGACCGTGGCCTGCGCCGGCAACACCGCCTCCGACCGGCCGTTCTGGCCCGCCGCGCTGGCGTGCGCCGTGGGCGTGGCGGCCCTCGACGACTCACAGGAGCGCCGGGCGCCCTATTCGGGGCACGGCACCTGGGTGGACGCCTGCGCCCGCGGCGAATGGCTGGCCAGCAGCTACCTGGAGTGCGGCGAGTTCGAGGGCTTCGCGACCTGGAGCGGCACGTCGTTCGCCACCGCGCTGGTGGCGGGCGCCATCGCCGGCGCGGCCGGGGACGAGCCGCCGAAGGAGGTGGTGGCGCGGCTCCTCGACGCCGAGGGAGCCCGGCAAATTCCGGATCTGGGAGTTGTCGTACCGGCGAGTCTGTAGAGTCTACGCTCAGTCCTCACGCAATCACGAAGAGGCATGACCGCCTCGGCGTGCCGCACGGAAGGAGGCCGCATGCCCGATCCACGCGAGCCGGCGGAGCTGGTCACGGCGGCGGCCGAAGGCGACCGGGCGGCGTGGGACGAGCTGGAGGCCAGATACGGGCCGCGGATGTGGGCGGTGGCCCGCGCGTCCGGGCTCAGCCCTGCCGACGCGGCGGACGCCGTCCAGGGAGCCTGGCTGCGGCTGCTCCAGCACCTCCACACCCTCAGGGATCCGGCCAAGGTCGGCGGCTGGCTCATGACGACCGTGCGCCGCGAGGCTCACGCGTTCCTCCGCAAACGTCATGACGTCTCCCCCTTCGACCATGACCTGCACTCCCTCGAGGCCGTGGACGAGCCCGACCCCGCCTCCGCCGTGCTGGAGGCAGACAGCAGGCGCCTGCTCTGGAAGCAGGTCTCCGCCCTGCATGAGCCCTGCCGCACGATCATCCAGCTCGTCGCCATCGACCTGGGAAACCGGCAGATGGCGGCGCGGCTGGGCATGCCCGTGGGCAGTGTGGGCCCGACCAAGGCCCGCTGCCTGGAGAAACTGCGCACCCTGATCTCATCACAGGAGAGCGCGCAATGATCAACGACGAGTATTTCCTGGCGGCACTCCGGCTGGCCGCGGGAAACGACCCCATCCCGAGCCACGTGTCCGCCACCGCACGTGACGTCTACGGGCTGCGGGTCCCCCGTGCGGTGACCGCCACGCCCGCGGCGCGCACCGCCGCGGGCCCCGACGTGCGCGACCCGGACGGCTGCCACCTGGTGCGCTTCGTCTCCGACGGCCTCACCTTCGACCTGGAGGTGACCGTGGGCGACGGGCTCATCGACGTCGCGGGCCAGGTGTGGCCCCACCCGGGGGAAGACGCCGTCATCGACGTGAAGACCCCGCACCTCACGTTGACCCGGAACCTCGCCCGCAATGGCGACTTCGCCGCGACGGGCCTGCCTCCGGGCTGGCTCAGCGTGGTGTGCCACCGGCCCGGACGCGCCCCCGTACAAACCCGATGGGTGCGCATCCGGCCCTGACCCCAGCCACCAGCCGGAAAAAGGGAACCGCGCCCCCCGCCCCGGCCGTCAGACCAAGGCCTGCCATGAGCGCATACCCGGACTCATCAGGCGACCTCGATCCGCTCCTCAGGGCGGCCGAGGCCGCGATGCTGCGTTCCCTGGTGGATCCCGGCCACGCCATGCGCGCCGGCCGTCTCGTGCTGGAATCCGCCCGCCGCGTCGGCTCCGCCGAGGCCGCGGTCATGTCGCTCAGGGCGATGGCGCTGGCCGCCCGCGAGCTGGGCGACCTGGAGGAGGCCGAGCGGCATCTGCGCGAGGCCCTCGGCACACCCGGCGCGCCGCAGGAGCGGCTCGCGCAGGCGCGGCTCTCCCTCGTCACCGTACGCACCGAACGCGGCCACCCCCTGCAGGCGCTGCGCGTGGCCGCGCTGGCCTGGGCCTACCTGCGCCCGCTCGACCGCGCCAAGCTCGACACCCAGCGCGCGGTCGCCCTGGCCCACCTCGGCCGCCACCAGGAGGCCATCGCCTCCTGCGACCGCGCGCTGCGCGCCCTGGTGAACGCGCCCGGCACCATCGACGACCGCAGGTTCCTGGCGGGCGGCCTGCTCAACCGAGGGCTCATCCACTCCTACCGCGGCGACTGGGACGCCGCCATGCGCGACCTGACCGCCTGCCTGGAGATCTCCCGGCACGCGGGGCTGCTGCACCTGTCCCGGCTGTCCGCCGCGAACCTGCCCTTCCTCGCCGTACGCCGGGGCGACATCGCCGGGGCGTTCAAGCACTACCGGGAGGCCGAGGACACCCTGTTCGGCTTCCCCGAGCGGCTGGCCACGATGCGGGCCGACTTCGCCGGCGCCCTGCTGGCCGCCCACCTGCCCGGCGAGGCCCGCGCGATGCTGAGCCTGGCCGTACCCGACCTGGAGGCCGCCGGTGCCCAGGTGGCGCTGGCCGAGGCGCGGCTGAAGCTCGCCCAGGTGGAGCTGCTCACCGGCGACCCGCGCCAGGCCAGGCAGGTGGCCGAGCAGGCCGCCGCCGACCTGGCCGCGCAGGAGCGGACCCGCTGGCTGCCGCTGGCGCAGGAGGTCGTGCTGCGTTCGCGGCTCGCGCTCGAACCCGTCACCCCCGCCCTGGTCGGGGAGCTGATCGCGTGCGCCGACGAACTGGAGGACGGCTTCGCCCCGCAGGCGGGGGCGGCGCTGCGGCTGGTCGCGGCCGAGGCGGCGCTCGACGTCGACGACCACCCGACCGCCTCCGCGCAGCTCGCCCGGCTCACCCGCCACGCCGGACGCGCGGAACATTGGGTCCCGGCCGGCACCCGGCTCACCCCGCTGGGCTCCGAACCGCAGGCCAGGCAGCTCGCCTCCCAGATCCCAGGACCGGTACGCCAGCACGCGCTCGCGCTCGAAGCCGCGCTGCAGGAGGACACCACCGGCGCCTTCCGCGCCGTCCAGGACGGCCTGTCGGAGGTCAGCGAGCAGGTCGAGACGTTCGACGATCCGTCGCTGCGGGCCCACGCGGCCAGGGCCGGGGAACGGCTCGCCGCCTTCGGGCTGGGGCTGGCGGTGCGCGACGGAAGCGTCGAGGAGGTGTTCGAGTGGAGCGAACGGTGGCGGGCCGTGACCGCCCCCGCGCACGCCGGCTCGCCCGCCGGCACCGAGCGGGTGCGCGCCGAACTGGGGGCCGGGAGCCTGGTGGAGTTCGTGACCCACGAGGAGTCGCTGCTGGCCGTCCTCATCTCCGAGCGGCGGGTGCTGCTGCGGCGGCTGGCCGACGTCCGCGAGGTCAAGGAGTCGATCGTCCGGCTGCGCTACTCGCTGCGCCGCCATGCCCGCCCCGGCGACGTCGAAGCCGCGGCGCTCGACGTCGAACGGCTGGTGCTGCGGCCGCTCCTCACCGAACTCGGCAACGGGCCGCTCGTCGCGGTGCCCGTGGGCGCGCTGCACACGCTGCCGTGGGGCGCGCTCCCCTGCCTGCGCGAACGTCCCGTGAGCGTGGCCGCCAGCGCGTCCGCCTGGATGCGCGCCAGAAACCTCGAACGCGCACACCGCGACGGGCCTCCGGTCGTCGTGGCCGCGGCCGGGCCCTCGCTGGCGCACGCGCACGCCGAAGTGGCGCACGTCCTGACCTCCCACCCGGGAGGACGCGAGGTGCCCGCGCGCACGGCCGACGTCCTGCGGGCGCTCCGGACCGCCGACGTCCTGCACCTCGCGGCGCACGGGGTGTTCCACGCGCGCAGCCCGCTGGTGTCCGGGATCACGCTGGAGGACGGGCCGCTGATGGCGTACGACCTGCTGGAGGCGCCCCGGTCGCCGGAGCTCGTGGTGCTGTCCGCGTGCAACTCGGGGATGTCGCGCGCGCCCGTGGACGGGGCGCCGCTCGGTCTGCCGGGCGCGTTCCTCGCCAAGGGGGCGTCGTGCGTGGTGGCGGGGCTCGTACCGGTGCGGGACGAGGCGGCGCGGGCCATGATGGGGCTGTTCCACGAGCTCGTGGTCGCCGGCCGGTCACCTGACGCGGCGCTGGCCTGCGCCGCGGCCAAGACGGGCGAGCACGGGTTCGTCTGCTTCGGCGCAGGCGACCGGGCGCTGTACTAGGAGCTGCGATGGTCCCCAGGTCAGGTGCTGTGCCGGTCCCCGGGGCGGGGGCTGCGATGGTCCCC